>NZ_JBHYGR010000102.1:23553-30292 GCF_042738155.1 Kitasatospora sp. NPDC059088
CTCTCCTGAGCCCCTGGTGTCTTCGCCCAGGGGTCCGATTCCGTCGTCTCCCTGGCTCACTGCAATTTCCCCGCCCCCGGCGCCGCCGCGCCCCGTACCCCGATCGGGGGCACGGGCCGCGCTGCCTTCTGTTGCCGGAGGGTCAGGGGCGGGCCCCGCCGGTCCGTTCCGGCAGGACCAGCGGCACCCCCGTGCGCGGGTGGGGCAGCACCTCGACGGGGTGGCCGTACACCTCGCTGAGCAGCGGTGCGCGCAGCACCTCGGCGACCGGGCCGTCGGCGATCGTGCTGCCGTCCGTCAGCAGGACCACCCGGTCCGCGTAGGCGGCCGCCAGGGACAGGTCGTGGAGCACCACGACCACGCCGTCCCCGGCGGCGGCGCGCTCCCGGGCGATCCGCAGCACCAGTTCCTGGTGGCGCAGGTCGAGGGCGGCGGTGGGCTCGTCCAGGAGCAGCAGCGGGGTGCGCTGGGCGAGCACCCGGGCGAGCGCGACCCGGGCCCGTTCGCCGCCGGACAGGGCGGTGAAGGGCCGCCCGGCGAAGGGGGTGGACTCGGTGGCGGCCATCGCCTCGGCGACCACCGCCTCGTCCTCGGCGGCGGCCGCCGTCCCCGTCCAGGGGGCGCGGCCCATCCGGACCACCCGGTCGGCGGGGAACGGGAAGGACAGCGTGGCGGACTGCGGCAACAGCGCCCGGTGCAGGGCGAGTTCGGCCGCGCCGTAGTCGGCCAGCGGGCGGCCGCGCAGGGTGACGGTGCCGCCCTGCGGGGCGGCGTCCCCGGCGAGGACGGAGAGCAGGGTGGACTTGCCCGCGCCGTTCGGCCCGAGCAGCGCGACCACCTCCCCGGCGGTGACCCGGACCGAGGCGCCGGCCAGCAGCGGGCGGCCGCCGACGGTCAGTCGGACCGCCTCGGCGGCGAGCAACTCGGAGCCGGGCAGAGGGCGTTCGGGGACGGGGCGGGACCGGTGCAGCCTCATGCCCAGCCTCCCTGCTTGGTCCGGGTCCGGCGCAGCAGCCAGAAGAAGAACGGGCTGCCGATCAGGGCGGTGAGCACCCCGAGCGGCAGTTCGGCCGGGGCGGCGAGGGTGCGGGCGGCGAGGTCGGCGGCGACCAGGACGAGTGCCCCGCCGAGGGCCGAGGCGGGCAGCAGGAAGCGGTGGCCGGGCCCGGCCAGCATCCGCAGCAGGTGGGGGACGACCAGGCCGACGAAGCCGATGATGCCGCTGACCGCGACGGCCGCCGCGGTGAGCAGGGCGACTACGGCGATCAGGGTGAGCCGCATCCGCTCGACGTCCACCCCGAGGTGGCGGGCGGGGCGTTCGCCGAGCGCCAGCAGGTCCAGCTTGCGGGCGTACAGCGGGGCGACGGTGAGTCCGACGACGGCGAAGGGCAGGACGGCGAGCACCTTGCCCCAGGTGGCCTGGGAGAGCGAGCCGAGCTGCCAGAAAGTCACCTGGCTGATCGCGGCGGAGTCGGCGGTGAACAGCAGCAGGCCGATCAGCGCGCCGCAGAAGGCGTTCACCGCGACCCCGGTGAGGATCAGCGTGACCACCTCGGTCCGGCCGCCGGCCCGGGCCATCAGGTAGACCGCGAAGACCGTCGACAGCCCGCCGGCGAAGGCGAACACGGTGACCGTCCAGCCGCCGAGGGCGTCCAGACCGAGCACGATGCAGGCCACCGCGCCGACCGCGCCGCCGGAGGAGACGCCGATCACGGCGGGCTCGGCGAGCGGGTTGCCGAACACGCCCTGCATCAGGGCGCCGGCGCAGCCGAGCGAGCCGCCGACCAGCAGGGCGAGCACCACCCGGGGCAGCCGGACGTTCCACAGCACCGATTCGGGTACGCGCTCCAGGGCGTGCCCGCCGAGGCCGAGGCGGTGGGCGGCGGAGCCGAGGATGTCGCCGAGCGGGATGCGGTAGGCGCCGGTGCCGGCCGCGAGCAGGGCGCAGAGCACCAGGGCGGTGGCGAGCACGACGGTGATCAGGGTGCTGCGGGAGGGGCCGGGGCGGGCCTTCGGCCGGCTCTGCGCCGCGTTCTTCTCCCGTACGGCGGTGGTCACTTGGCGCCTGCCGGGTGCAGCTGGGCGGTGATCTCCCGGAGCACCTGGGGGGTGCGCGGGCCGTAGCTGAGCAGTTGGCCGTCCTCGATGGAGACGATCCGGCGGTCCAGCCCGGCCGGGGTCTGGGCGACGCCGGGGAGCTTGAGCAGCCCGTCGACGCCGCCGACAGAGTCGAGTCCCTTGCTCATCACCAGGATCGCGTCGGGCGCGGCCTTGACCAGGGCTTCGCTGGTGAGCGGGGTGAAGTCGCCGGTGAGTCCGGCGGCGGTGCCGGCGTCCTCGCCGCCGACCGCCTCGATCAGCGAGCCGGCGCCGGAGGCGGGGCCGCCGAGCAGGTAGACGGAGGCGCTGCCGCGCAGGTAGAGGAAGGCCACCTTGGGCCGGCTGCCGCCGGCCGGTACGGCGGCCTCGGCTGCGGCGATCCGCTGCTCGGTGCGCTCCTTCAACTGCCGCCCGGCGTCCGGGACTCCGAGTGCGGCGGCGACGGTGTCGATGCGCGGGCCGACGTCGGCGAGGCGCTTGGCGTCGTCCAGCACGAGCAGCGGGACGCCGGCCGCGCGGATCTGGTCGATCGCCTCGGCCGGGCCGGTGGAGCGGTCGGCGAGGACGACGGTCGGGTGCAGGGACAGCACGCCCTCGGCGGAGACCTCGTGGGCCTGGGTGATCACCGGCAGGGCGGCGGCCTGCCGGAAGGTGGTGGAGACGTCCCGGGCGACCGCCTTGGGGCCGAGGCCGAGGCTGAACACCAGCTCGGCGAGGCTGCCGTTGAGCGGGATGATCCGCTCGGCGCTGGTGACGGTGACCTGGCGGCCGTCGGCGGAGGCGGTGGTGGCCGGGAGGCGGGGGACGGGTTCGACGGGCAGTGGCTCGACCGCGTCGGGGGAGCGGGTGGCCCCGGCCGTCGTTCCGCCGGTGGCGGTGCCGGTGCGAGGAGCGGTGCTGCAAGCGGTGAGGGCGAGCACCAGGCCGAGGAGTAGCAGCAGGAGGGCTGGCCCGCGGGCCACCTGGGGTCGGGTCGTACTGCTGCTCAACGGGCTTCCCTTCGTGGGGTGTTGTCGTCCGCTCCGGCCGGGGAGGCCGGGTGGCGGGGCTCTTGACTCACATATTAGGTTAGCCTTACCTAAATCCCGCAAGGGGGTCGGTTTCCCGGCCACCCCTTCTCCGTCGTGCCCGCACGGCCCGTCCCGCCGTGCCTGCGCGTCGTGCCTGCCTGTCGTGCCTGCCCGCAGGGTCCTCCCTGCCCGCACGGCCGTGTCCTTCCGAGGAGTGATCCGCGTGTCCCTGCCCAGCCGGCTCCGCCGCCTGGCCGCCACCCTGGTGGCCGTACTCGCCGCCCTGTCGGCGGTGGTCCTCTCGCCGTCCCCGGCGGTGGCCGCCGAAGGCAAGGTCTCCGGCGGGCGGCTGGACTGGGGGATCAGACAGTCCTTCCTGACCTACGTCACCGGGCCCATCGCCAAGGGCAGTTGGGCGCTCACCGGCGGCGCGGCCACGGTCGGCGGCAACACCTTCCGGTTCCACTCCGCCAACGGCACCTACGACCCGGCCACCGGCGCGCTGACCGCGGCCTTCTCCGGCGGGGTCCGCTTCACCGGGCACCAGGAGAACGGCAGCAACGCGCTCGACCTGAGCCTCGGGCGGCTCACCTTCCGGGCCGCCCCCGGTGGCGCGGCCGGGCTGTACGCCGACGTCAGCAGCAAGTCCAAGGAGACCGGCCAGGTCGGCACCGCCGGCCAGGCCAAACTGGCCGAGCTCTCGCTGGCCGGCGTCGACCTGCGCGGCGCCGCCGGGACGCTGAACCTCGCCAACGTCCCGGCTACTCTCACCGACGCCGGGGCGAAGGCCTTCGGCAACTTCTACCAGGCCGGTACGGCCCTGGACCCGCTCAGCCTCTCCGTCAACCTGCCCGCCGCGCAGCCGAGTCCGGCGGCGGCCGCGCCCGGCGCCACCCCGGGCACGACGCCGGGTACCGGCCAGGGCGCGACACCCACGGCTGCGTCCCCGGCCGCGACCGCCACACAGCCGGCCGCCCAGGCGCCCGCGCGGACCGAGTTCGGCAACGGCGCCCTCGACTGGGGCGTGCGCCGCACCTTCCGCGACTACGTCACCGGCACGATCGCCCAGGGCCGTTGGGAGCTCGGCGGCGGCGCGGCCGACGGCGGCGCCTTCTACCGCTGGACCCCGGCCAAGGGCAGCTACGACCCCGGCACCGGCGAACTCACCGCCGGCTTCACCGGTACCGTCCGCTTCACCGGTCTGCGCAGTGGCGACGGTTACGGCCTGGACCTCACCCTGGCCGACCCGGCCGTCAGCGTGGCCGAGGGCCGGGGCCGCCTGCTCGCCGACGTCTCCGGACGCACCCCGGACGGCGCCACCCAGCAGCTGACCGGCGTCGAACTGGCGACCTTCGACGCCGCCGGCCTCAAGCCGGAGGGCGGCCTGCTCAAGGCCGTCGAACTGCCGCTCAAGCTCGCCGACGGCGGCGCCAAGGCCTTCGGCGGCCTCTACCCGGCGGGGACCGAGATGGACCCGCTGAGCTTCGCCGTCGCCCTCGACCCGGCCGCCGCCCTGCCCCCGCTGCCCGACCTCGGCAGCGCCCCGGCCACCCCGGCCGCTGAGGCCACCCCGGTGAGCCCGGCCGCCTCGCCGGTCGCGGCCGCCGCGGACTCCTCCACGGGCGGCTTCCCGGTGGCCGCCACGGCGGGCGGCGCGGTGCTGGTCGCCGCGTTCGCCGTGACCGGCGGGCTGCTGCTGCGCCGCCGCCGCTCGGCCGCCGCGCCGGACGCGGACCAGTCGGCCTGAGCCGTCCCCCTTCCCGTCCTGCCCCCGTCCCCCTTGTCCCCGTCCCCCGTGTCCCCCCCGTCACCTGAACGGAGCATCACCATGTCCCGCAACCGCACTCGGCTCGCCGCTCTGGCCGCCGCCACCGCCGGCCTCGGCCTGACCGCCCTCGGCGCCCCCGCGCTGGCCTTCGCCGGCGGCGCCCCGGGCAGCGTCAGCTACGACACCGGCGCGCTGGACTGGGGGGTGAAGGCCAGCTTCCGCAGCTACATCGAGGGACCGGCCTCCCAGGGCGGCGCGGTCGAGCCGACCGGCGGCGCGACCCGCAACGCCGACGGCACCTTCCACTTCGGGCTGGCGAAC
This sequence comes from Kitasatospora sp. NPDC059088, assembly GCF_042738155.1. Lineage (NCBI taxonomy): Bacteria > Bacillati > Actinomycetota > Actinomycetes > Kitasatosporales > Streptomycetaceae > Kitasatospora > Kitasatospora sp. NPDC059088. Next base: position 28,753 of record NZ_JBHYGR010000102.1, read on the forward strand.
GCCACCTACGACCTCGGCACCCACGCGCTCAAGTCCTCGTTCACCGGCGGCGTGCACTTCACCGCCCACCACGGCGCGCTGGACCTCGCGCTCAGCGACCTGAGGATCGTTACCTCGGGCACCACCGGCACCCTCACGGCCGACACGGCCGCCAAGGAGACGGTGGGCGCCTCCGAGATCACCCGGCGCGACGACGTGCCGCTGGTGACCTTCACCGTCGGGCGGGACACCACCACCGGGGTGCCGACCGGCGCGAAGCTCACCGAGCAGGGCGCCAAGGCCTTCGCGGGCTTCTACGGGGCGGGAACGGACATGGACCCGCTGTCGCTGCTGCTCAAGCAGGGCCCGGTGACGCCCACTCCGACGGCGACGGCCACCCCGTCCGCCACCGCTTCGCCGACGGCGCAGCCGACCGGCACGCCGTCCGCCACCGCCTCGCCGTCGGCGACCGCCTCGCCGACCGCGACCGCCACGGCCACCGCCTCGCCGACCGCCACGGCCCCCGCGACACCCCTGCCGACCGGCACCCCCGTCACCGGCTCCGACCGTCTGCCCGTACTGAACGGCACCTTGAACTGGACGGTCAAGGAGAGCTTCCGCAAGTACCTCGAATCCCCGATGGCCGCCGGGAAGGTCGAGTTCGGCGGCGGCGCGGCCGACTACCGCTTCGGCGGTGCCACCGGCACGTACAACACCGCCGACCACACGCTCACCGCCGGTTACACCGGCTCGGTCCGCTTCCTCGGCCACCCGGGCAAGGACGGCTGGGCGCTCGACACCACGCTCTCCAAGCCGGGTCTGGTCATCGACAAGGACGGCGCCTTCCTCACCGCCGACGTCAACGGCAAGTCCCCGGACGGCCGGTCGACCGTGCTGACCGGCGCGCGGATCGCCAAGCTCGACGTCCCCGCCGCCGCCTTGAAGCCGGTCGACGGCGTCGTCACCCTCACCGGCGTCCCGGCCACGCTGACCGCCGAGGGCGTCCCGGTGTTCTCCAACTACCCTGCGGGTACGGCCCTGGACCCGGTGAGCGCGACCCTGGCCTTCGACAAGGACGCCAAGCTGCCGCCCGCCGGCTCCTCCGGTACGACCGGCGGCGGCAACCCGGCCGCGGGGGGCCAGGGTTCGGGCAGCCAGGGTTCCGGCGGTGGGGCGGGCAGCGGCGCGGGCGGCGGCGCCTCGCTCACCACCACCGCGCTGAGCGGCGCCGGCACCGGTGCGCTGGCCGCGACCGGCGCGGACACCCCGGTGGTTCCGCTGCTGGCCACCGCGGCGGGACTGCTGCTGGTGGGCGGCAGCGCCACCGTCCTGGTGCGCAACCGCCGTGGCGCGGTGCGGGCCTGATCCCGGAGCGGAACGCGCACCGGCCCCCGCGAGTGGGTACTCGCGGGGGCCGGTGCGTTCGCGGCGGGTGTCCGGGCCGCCCCGGGGGGGGTGGCCCCGGGGGGCCCGGTGCGGGCGCCCCACCCGGCCGTGCGGCGCCCAACCGGGTTGGGCCGGGGGGGGGGTGGTAGAGGGCCCCCGTTTGGACCGATGGCCG
>NZ_JBHYGR010000102.1:30302-34907 GCF_042738155.1 Kitasatospora sp. NPDC059088
CGCCGGGCCCCGGTGCCTCCGGGCCGGGCCCCCGCCCGCCCGGGGCGGGCGCGCCCGGGGGCCCCCGGTTCCGGACGCAGCTCCGGACGGTCAGGCGCTCAACGGGTAGCGGCCGTCGAGGTCGTGGAAGACGGCCCCGTTGAGCACGAAGGCCCGCTTGCACTCCTCGACCACCCGGCGCCGCTCCACCTCGTCCATCGCGGCGCCCGCCGCGTCCAGCTTGGACCGGTAGTCGCGCTTGAAGGCAGCCGGGTTGGTGACGTCCTCGAAGACGTAGAACCGCACGCCGTCGCCCTTGCGCTCGAAGCCCCAGGCCTTCTCGGCCAGGCCCCGGATGATCTGGCCGCCCGACAGGTCGCCCAGGTACCGGGTGTAGTGGTGGGCGAGGTAGCCGGCCGGCCACTCGGCGGCCAGCTCCTCGATCCGCGCCACGTACGCGGCGGTGGCGGGCAGCGGTGCGAGTCCGGTGTGCCAGTCGGGCCCGCGCAGGTGGGCCAGGTCGCGCTCGATGGCGGCGGTGCGCAGCAGCGCCGGGTCGATGAACGGGCCCGCCAGCGGGTGTTCCGCGAGCTGCTCGGCCCGCTCCTCCAGCGCCCGGTAGACGAACCAGAGCTGGCCGGTGAGCTCGGCGTAGGCGTCGATCCCGAGCTGCCCGCCCAGCAGGCGGCTCATGAACGAGGAGTGCTCCGCGGCCTCGTGCTCCTCGCTGCTGGCGGTGCGGAGCACGGTGGAGAAGGGGACGGGCTCGGGCGTGGGCATGCGGCCTCCAGGGATCGGATGCGGCCGGGGCGGAAGGACCCCGCGAGTTTTGGTTAGCCTAACCTAAGTTCACGACTTCCCGACACTCTGTCGGTAAAGGTAGCCCAGCCGCCCCGGAAACGGCAGGGGCAGGACGGATGCGGCCCGCGCCCCCGGCCGACATGCCGACGCCCCGCCGGTCCGGCCCCGGAGGGGGCGGACCAGCGGGGCGAGGAGCGCGCAGGTCAGCGAGTGCCGCTGCGACGGCGGCGGAAGGCGAGGACGCCGCCCGCCAGCGCCAGGGCCGCGGCCGCGCCGCCGATCACGACGGGCGCGACGGACGGGGCCGCCGCCGTCCGCGCCGCCGTGCCGTAGCCGCTGGACATCCCGGCGGCGGCGTACTCCGAGCCGGGCAGCTTGTCGGCGTAGCGGGCCTTGACCAGCTTCTGGTACTCGCTCAGCGAGGCCGAGGGCCGGCCGTCCAGCCCCTGCCGCGCCTGGTCGTTGAGCGGCTCCACCGTGCTGAGCCGCAGTTGGTACCAGCCGCGGATCTGCGGCTCGCTGAAGACCAGCGTCCCGGGCGTGGCCCTTCCGGCGTACGCGGCGTCGCTGTTGCCGTCGCGCACGCCGGCCAGGTGCCAGCCCCCGCCCTCGGTGGGGGCGAGCAGGACGGTGGCGTTGCGCCCGTTGACCGTGGTGTTCAGGGCGGAGACCAGGTAGCTCAGCCGGATCGCCTGGGAGGCGAGCGGCAGGGCCGTCCCGGCGACGAACCCGGGGGTGAGCTCGTTCAGGGCCAGCGGGTTGTCGACGGTGAAGGCCGGCAGGCCCGCGCACGGCTCGGCCTGGTCCGGGATCGTCTGTGCCGCCGGGGGCGCGTCCTTCTGGGGCAGTGGGGCACTGAGGAAGCGGCAGACGGCGTCGCGGACGTCGGCGGACTTCACCAGTTCCAGGGCGGCCGTGTAGTCCGGGATGTCCGCCGGGAGCGGGTCCTTGGCCGGGGCCGCGTGGACGGGCCCGGCGAGCGGCAGCAGCGCGCAGGCGCCGGCCGCCAGCAGGGCGGCCAGGCGGATGCGGCGGGTGCTCGCCGGCCCGGCGGGTGTCGTGGTGCTGTGCATGGCCGTCCGCCTCACCTGGAGATGCCGATCCGGGAATGGGTCCATTTGAACGAGCTGTTGCTGACGTAGTCGGCGTAGTTCCACCAGGTGTAGGTGGCGGTGTCCGGCCACGGGTCGGCGACCGCGACGGTGTTCTTCGAGGTGTCGAAGCCGTAGACCACGTTCATGTGGCCGCCGCCGGAGGTCCAGCCGATCCGGGCGGCGACCGGCCGGGCCGCCTTGACGTCGGTGTAGACCTGGTTGAAGGTGGCCGCGCTGTTCAGGCCCGTGCCGAGGTTGGTCATGCCGAGGCTCTTCCAGCCCTTGGCCATGTCGTCGAGCGTGGCCGGTTGGTTGTTGCAGCCGTAGTAGGGCTGGGCCCGGGTGCAGAAGTCGGCCTGGGTGGTGCCGTAGCCATGGAATTTGGCGATGGTCAGGCCGGAGGCGACCCAGCACCACTGGGACTTCTCCTGCTTGAGCATGGTGATGGTGTCCTGGCCGGCCTCGGCGTGGGCCTGGCCGCCCGCGGTGGCGAGCAGTGCCGAAGCCGTCAGGAGGACGGTCGTCGCCGCGGTCGTGAATCTGGGTCTGCCCATGGGTCTGCCTTCCCGCGCGGGGCGCGATGGGTGTGGGGGATTTGCAGAGCCATGACAGCACGGAACGGTGCAATTACGGAGTGTATGCGAAGGAGTGTTGCGGACGGGTGTCCGTCGCGGCACCGGAAGTCGGTGCGGCGGCTGCCCGGCCCCTCGGCGGATCCATCTGCGCACCGTGTGAGCGGCGGCGGCTCCCCCCGGAAGGGGACACGTCGTGGTGCGGCGGGCCGATCGTGGTGACGTAGGGTGATAGGAGGTCAACAGGGGGGAGTCGAGGTTCCGGTCGGCCGCAGCCGCGCGCGGACCCGCCCTCGGACCCCCGTTCCACCCCCGGCCCACCCCGTTCCGCCCCCTCGGCCGTGGCGGGTGCCCCGGGTCGCCCGCAGACAGGAGAGTTGAGTTGTCGTCCGACAGCACGCAGCGTTCGCAGTGGGTCCAGGACCGTCCGGCCACGTCCCGTGCCCCCAGAGCGGACCTGCTGCTCGACGGCCGCTCGCTCACCGTCAAGGAGACCGCCGCGGCCGCCCGTCGCCCGAAGGCGTGGCGGGTGGCGCTGTCGGACGGCGCGGTGCACCGGATGAAGCGGTCGGTGGACCTCAAGAACGCGATCGTCGACTCCGGGCAGCGGGTGTACGGCGTCACCTCCGGCTTCGGCGACAGCAACACCCGGCAGATCTCGCCGCGCAAGGTCGAGGCGCTCCAGGCCAACCTGATCCGCGGCTTCAACTGCGGCCTGGGACCGGCGGCTTCACCCGAGGTGGTGCGGGCGACGGTGATCGCCCGGGCGAACTGCCTGGCGCGCGGCAGCTCCGGCATCCGCCCGGAGGTCGTCCAACTCCTGCTGGACTGCCTGGAGCAGGACATCCTGCCGGTGGTGCCGGAGCGCGGCTCGGTGGGCGCCAGCGGCGACCTCGTCCCGCTCAGCTACCTCGGGGCGATGCTCACCGGCCACGGGACGGTGCTGCACCGGGGCGAGGCCAGGCCCGCCGCCGAGGCCCTCGCCGAGGAGGGCCTGGAGCCGGTGGTGCTGGCCTCCAAGGAGGGGCTGGCGCTGGTCAACGGCACCTCCTTCATGGCCGGCTTCGCCGTCCTGGCCCTGCGCGACGCGACCGAACTGGCCTTCGCCGCCGACCTGTGCACGGCGCTCGCCTCCCAGGTCCTGAACGGCAACCCGCGCCACTTCGACCCGTTCGTCTTCGACCACAAGCCGCACCCGGGCACCGCCGACTCCGCCCGGACGGTGCGGCGGCTGCTCGGCCGGCTCGGCGACGGCCCGTACGAGGGCGACCAGGAGGGCGGCCCGGCCGACCCGATGCCCGACGGGACGGGCTACCGGCGGCTCGCCGAGGCCGTCCAGGACCGGTACTCGATCCGCTGCGCCCCGCACGTCAACGGCGTGCTGCGGGACACCCTCGCGTTCGCCGCCGACTGGACCCACGTGGAGATCAACTCCTCCAACGACAACCCGCTGTTCGACGCCGACGCGGGCGTGGTCGTCAACGGCGGCAACTTCTACGGCGGGCACATCGGCCAGGCGATGGACTCGCTCAAGACCGCCGTCGCCAGCGTGGGCGACCTGCTGGAACGGCAGTTGCAGCTGGTGGTGGACGAGAAGTACAACAACGGACTCACCGCCAACCTCATCCCGCGCTTCCCGGACGACAGTTGGGAGGCGGGCCTGCACCACGGCTTCAAGTCCCTGCAGCTGGCGGCCTCCTCGCTGGTCGCCGAGGCGCTCAAGCTGACCATGCCCGCGACCTCGTTCTCCCGCTCCACCGAGGCCCACAACCAGGACAAGGTCAGCATGGGCACCATCGCCGCCCGGGACGCCCGGACGGTCGTCGAGCTGGTGCGCGAGGTGGCCGCGATCCACCTGCTGGCGCTCTGCCAGGCCGCCGACCTGCGCGGCCCCGAGCGGCTCAGCGGTCCGACCGCGGTCGTGCACGCGGTGGTGCGCGCCGTGTCGCCGGTGCTGGACCGGGACCGCGGGATGGAGCGGGACATCGCCCTGGTGGCGGAACTGATCGGCGCGGGACGGCTGCGGGAGGCGGCGGCCGGGGCCTGAGGACCGGCCGCGGGGGGGGGGGGGGGGGGGGGCGCGCCCCCGGCGGGGGGCGCGGGGGGCGGGGGGGGGTATGCGCCCCCGGCCGGCGGCCGGGGCGGGGGGGGGCGCGCCG
>NZ_JBHYGR010000103.1:0-34489 GCF_042738155.1 Kitasatospora sp. NPDC059088
GGCCAGATCGGTGGCGTCGTGTCCGGTCAGGAAGGAGCGGAGGATGCGGCGGGTGTCCTCCAGCCGGTCGGCGCGCAGCGCGCCGGGGTCGACGGGCAGCCGCCAGAAGTTCTCGGCGCCCGAACCCCAACGCGCCAGCGCGGCCAGGCCGGCGCCGTCGACGAACCCGCTGGTCGCCCAGTGCTCGTGCTCGGGGGTCGGCCGCAGACAGGCGCGGGCCGGGCAGCCGAGGTTGTCCCAGAACGGGTCCTGGGGATCGTTGATCCGGTAGAAGCCGACCACCACGCTGGTCCGCTGGGCACCTGCGCCGTCGAAGCCGTTGTCGACGACGTCGCCGAGCTTGATGTGGATGGTGTCGGCGGCCTGCCGGCTGATCACGATCGGCAGCGGGCCGCCGATCTTGCCGGGCGTCGGCCAGCTGCCGTCGGTGAGGGTGGCCCGGCTGGACAGGTCGGGTACGTAGAGCAGTCCGAGGACGGGGTCGGTGCGCTTCTCCGCGATCCGGACGTACTCCGGGTTGCCCATGCCGCGGTCGGCGACGGCCCGGGTGCCGCTGGCCCGGCCGGGCTGGGCGAGCGGCAGCTGTCGGCCGATCAGCTCGGTGACCTCGCGCTGCACCCGGTCGAGCGCAGCGGGGGTGTCGTCGTCCTGCGTCTTGGACGTGGTCTGCAGGCTGGTCTGGTTGAGGCCCGCCCGGTCGACGAAGTCCCGGAGTGCCGTGTCCGCGCCCCGGTCGGCGATCCGCGGGAAGGCGGCCGCCAGGAAGACCGTGACGAGGGCGAGCAGCGCCATCAGCAGCGCGGCCAGTGGGTTCGCCCTCAGCCGGGTGGGGACCCAGCGCACCGGACGGTGGCCGGGCCGGTGGACGGTGCCGCCGGCGGCCGACGGCCGTTGCCCGCGCGCTCTGCGCAGGACGGAGCCGAGCATGGAGTTCCTCCCCCGGTCGTCTTCCAGCTCGGTCGCCGGATAGCGGACGATGCTGGCAGATCCGGCCCGGGAAAGGAAGGGACTTGCGCGAATCAATCGAGCAATGCGCGAATTCCCCGCAAATGCCGGGACGGGAGTCGACGAGAGACCGGGAAAATGCCATGTGCGCTTCACCTGTGCGGTGCGGCCATGGGCCGTTGACCAGGGAACTCCTCTGCCGGGAATTCTCCGCCGAAATGCTGAACCGGCGAATCCGCCGATCCGTTTCCCGGTCAGGCCGCGTCCTTGCGCCGACCCCGCCCGCGCAGGGTCCGGCGGGCCGTGGCGAAGGTGAGCGCGGCCCACAGGACGGCGGCCGCGCCGGTGACCCAGACCCCGGCGCCGCGGAAGGAGAGGTCGTCGTCCAGGTTGGCCGGCGGCGCCCAGCCGTCCGGGTCGGCCAGCACCGTGGTGGTGCTGCCGACCGAGGAGCCGGAGCAGCCGAAGCCCCCGATGGTGCCGTGCGGCAGCGGGTGGCCGTCCTCGCGGCGGATGCCGCAGGTCCAGCTGACCTTGCCCGTCTTGTCCTTGCCGCTGTGCGCCGACGTGATGACGACCCGGGTGTCCACCCCGCGGTGGGAGATCAGCTGGGCGCGCAGGGCGGTGGTGGGGATCACCAGGAGCACCAGGCCCAGTACGACGGCGGGCCAGACCACCCAGCCGCTGCTGTGGATCATCATCAGTCCGACGACGGCCGCCATCAGCACCAGGACGGCCAGGATGGTGCAGGGGGCCTGGTAGTCGGGGTTGGTGGCGAGCGCCAGCAGCCCGATGATCAGCAGCGGGGCGAGCAGCCCGACCAGCGGCGCGGTGCGCCGCACCGTGCGCGGCGCGAGCTGGAGGTCCTTGCCGGGCCGTCGGCGGACGGGCTTGGCCGGCCGGACGACCCCGGCCGCCAGCGGCCGTTTCTGCTTCTTGTTCGGACGCTTGGCCATGCTGCCCCCGCTCGGTGGTTCTGCTTCGTGCTCGCGACAGTGTGACGGCAGCCCCCGACACCCGGAAGACCGGGGTACCGCCCGGCCGGTGCGGCCCGTCGGCCGTCTTCCCAACTCCGTTGCGTGGTGGGTACATTGACTTCTGTGGGGGCGGTTCTTGATCTGTTCCTCCTGGTCGGGGCAGCGGTCCTGGCCGGGCTGGCCGCGCTGCTCGCCTCGGCGGGCCGGACGGTCCGGGAGCTGCGCCGCGGCGGCGTCTGCGCCGTCGGCCGGGTCCGCCGGGTGCGCTGGCACACCACCTCCGAGGGGTACGAGCGCCGCCGGGTGACCATCGAGTACGGCCTGCCGGACGGCCGGGTGGTCGAACTGCTGCGGCACGACGCGCGCCCCGAGGGCGGCCGCTACCAGGAGGGGGACGAGGTGACCGTGCTGTACCACCCCGCCCGCCCCGGCCGGGGGCTGGCCGTCCACCCGGTGCGCCGGTTGCCGCCGCCTCCGAACGAGTTCGGGCTGGCGGCGCTCGCGCTGCTCTGCGCGCTGGGCGCGGCCGGCCTGCTGGTGCTGATGTTCTGACCGCGGGCCGGCCGGCCCGCGGTCACGTCCTGCCCAGGGCCGCCTGTTCCAGGTCGAGGTCGCGCTGGAGCAGCCGCAGGGTGGTGTCGCTGATCCGGTGCTCCTCGTACAGCCGGTGCAGCCGGTCGTTCTGCACCGTGATGACCTCGTGCCGCAGTTGGCGGTAGGCGTCGTCGGCGGTGGTGCCGTCGGGGGTCTCGGGGGTGCGGTCGAGCCGGGCGGTGAGGGCGCGGCGGACCCGGTCGACGGCGGTCTCCGGGACGGCCTCCAGTTCGGCCAGGCCGTCCACGTGGTCCAGGGCGGCGCGGTTGAGCTCGTCGCGGGCGTCGGCCTCCTCGCGCGCGGTGTGCTCGGGTTCCAGGGCGAGTCCGGAGCGGTTGACCACGGCGGCGAGGGTCAGTCCCTGGACGACCAGGGTGAGCACGACGTTGGAGACGGTCAGCACCAGGACCAGCGGCCGCCCGTCGAGCGCGGCGCCGCCCTCGGTCAGCAGCGGGATGGAGAGCGCGGCGGCCAGCGGCATGACGCCCCGGGTGCCGGCCCAGGTCACCACCCCGGCGACCCGCCAGGACAGCCGCCCCCGGCTGGGCCTGACGGCGCGGGTGAGCGGCAGGGTCCACAGCACCCGGACGGCGATCAGCACGGCGGCGATGGCCACCGACTGGAGCGGCCACCAGCCGGCGCCGGCCGGCAGCTCCCGGACCAGCGTGGGCAGTTCCAGGCCGACGATCGAGAAGACGACGCTCTCCAGCAGGAACACCACCACCGCGTACACGGCGTGCAGTTGCAGCCGGATCCGGGCGTCGGTGAGCCGGTGGCCGGAGCGGCCGAGCAGCACCCCGGCGACCACCACCGAGGTCACGCCGGAGGTGTGCGCGGACTCCGCCAGGACGTACGCCGCGTACGGGGTGACCAGGGCTATCACCGTCTCCAGCACCGGGTCGGTGGTGCGGCGGCGCAGCAGCCAGACCAGCCCGGCGACGGCCGCGCCGACCAGGCTGCCGCCCCCGCCGAGCAGCACCAGTTCGCCGCCCGCGGCGGGCAGGTCGACCGTCCCGCCGACCGCCACGGCGACGCCGACGGCGACCTTGAACAGCACCAGCGAGGTGGCGTCGTTGAACAGGCTCTCCGCCTGGACGAGCACCTGGACCCGCCCGGGCAGGGCGAGTCGGCGGCCGAGCGCGGTGACGGCCACCGGGTCGGTGCTGGAGAGCACGGCGCCGAGCACGAAGGCCATCGCGGGCGGCAGCCCGGCGACGGCGACGGCGAGGAAGCCGACGGCCGCGGCGGAGGCGAAGACCAGGCCGAAGGAGAGCACGGTGACGGGCCGCCAGACCGTGCGCAGGTCGCGCAGCGACAGTTCCTCGGCGGAGGAGTAGAGCAGCGGGGGCAGTACCACCGCGCCGATGACCTGCGGGGGGACGTGCAGCGCGGGGACGCCGGGGAGGAGGGCGACGCCGAGTCCGACGAGGACCAGCAGCGAGGGGGCGGGCACCCGCCATCGGCGGGCGAAGGTGGCCACGCTGGTGGCCAGGACGACCAGGACGAGAACGATCCCCACGGCGTGCATCTGCAGAAACGACCCATCGCACCATCGGGGTCGCCGTGGCCCGATCGCCGCAGTCGTCCCCCGAGCCGACCAGACTTCCCGGCACACCGATCGTCATCTTATCGGTCCTTTGGCGGGGTTCGGCAGGGAATTCCGGCGCCACGGCCCGCACCACCGGCCGGTGGTGCTGTTCCGAACGAGTTCACCGCATGCTCGCCGGAAGTCTTGCGGGCCGTGCACGTACGGAAGTTGGATGCACAACATCCCGCGATCCGCCGGGCCGACGACGTCCCCCCACGGAGCCCCGATGAACCTGCCGTCCCTGCGCCGCACCCTCGCCGCCGGTGCCGCCGCCACCGTGCTCGCCGCGCTCGGCGCCGCCCCGGCCGGCGCCGAGAGCGCCCCCGCCACCGCGCCGCCGCTGGACGTCCTGACCTACAACACCTTCCTGATGAGCACCTCGCTCTACCCCAACTGGGGCCAGCAGTACCGCGCCCAGGCGATCGCCTCGGCGGACTTCTTCCAGGGCCACGACGTGGTCGTGCTGGAGGAGGCCTTCGACAACGCCGCCTCCGACGCCCTGATCGCCAAGGCCTCCGCCGCCTACCCCTTCCACACCCCCGTGGTCGGCCGCTCCACCGGCGGCTGGGACGCCACCTCCGGCAGCTACAGCTCCACCACCCCCGAGGACGGCGGGGTCACCGTCCTCAGCAAGTGGCCGATCCTGCACAAGGAGCAGTACGTCTACAAGGACGCCTGCGGCTCCGACTGGTGGTCCAACAAGGGTTTCGCCTACGTCGTCCTCGACGTCGACGGCCGGCGCACCCACGTGGTCGGCACCCACCTCCAGTCCACCGACTCCGGATGTGCCAGCGGGCAGGCGGCCGCGATCCGGGCCAAGCAGCTCGGCGCGATGCGGGCCTTCCTGGACGCGAAGCGGATCCCGGCGGACGAGCCGGTGCTGGTCGCGGGGGACCTCAACATCGACTTCCACGGCCCCGAGTACCAGGCCCTGCTGGACAACGCCCACCTCGCCCCGGCCTCCGCCCGCACCGGCTGGCCGTACTCCTTCGACACCGCCGACAACTCCGTCGCCGCCTACCGCTACCCGGGCGAGCCCAAGGAGGACCTCGACCACGTCCTCTACCGCGCCGACCACGCCCGCCCGCAGCAGTACACCAACGAGGTCCGCCGGGTGCACAGCGCGCCCTGGACGGTGAGCAGCTGGGGCAAGAGCTACACCTACACCGACCTCTCCGACCACTACCCGCTGATCGCGCGCTGAGGCCGGGCGGCGCCGTCCGGCCGGGGACGGCGCCGCAGGTCGGGCGGGGCAGGTGCCGCGCCGCAGGTCGGGCGGTGCGGGTGCGGGGCCGCTGTGGCGGGCATCACAGCGTCCGGGCCGGTTCGGGCTCCTACGATCGGGAGCGCGGACGCCGGCCACGCCGGGACCGGTGCCCGCCCGGCAGCCCCGCGATCCGGCCCGAGGAGAAGCGCACCTTGACCAGCCCCACCGCCGCACCCGACAGCTACTACCAGCGCACCGGCGAGCAGCAGTACAAGCCCACCGTCCACGCCCAGGGCGCCTGGCACCCGGACGAGCAGCACTTCAGCCCGGTGGGCGGCCTGATCGTCCACGCGATCGACCGGCACCGGGCCGGGCGCCCCGCCGACGGCCTCGCCCTGGCCCGGGTGAGCTTCGACATCCTCGGCCTGATCGCCCTGGACGAACTGGAGATCACGGTCGAGACCCTCCGCCCCGGCCGCACCATCGAGCTGGTGGAGGCGGTCGCCTCGATCGCCGGCCGCGCCGTGGTCCGGGCCCGGGCCTGGTTCCTGGCCGAGCAGGACACCGCCGCCGTGGCCGGCACCCACGACGAACCGCTGCCCGCGCCCGAGGAGTTCGAGCCCTGGCCGATGAGCGAGCAGTGGGCCGGCGGCTACATCGCCTCGGTGGAGGTCCGGCGCCGCTCCACCGCGCCCGGCCGGGCCGCCGCCTGGCTCACCACCCCGCTGGAGCTCGTCGCGGGGGAGGCCGCGAGCCCGCACGCCGCGTTCGTCGCCCTGGTCGACACCGCCAACGGCATCGCCGTCCGGGAGCAGCCCACCGAGTGGATGTTCCCGAACACCGACCTGACCGTCCACTTCCACCGCCGCCCCGGCGGCCGCTGGACCGGCCTGGACACCGGCGTCAGCTTCGGCCCGGCCGGCCACGGCGTCACCAGTACCGTGCTGCACGACGTCCACGGCCCGGTGGGCCGGGCCGAGCAGATCCTCACCGTCCGTCGGCAGCAGGGCAGTTGACAACTGAGGTGGGTGCCCCCCAGGCGGCGGCACCCACCGCGGAGCGGCTCAGCCCGGCAGCGAGTCCATGAAGGAGCTCACCGAGAAGACCGCTCTGCCGGGCCCGGCCGGGCCGTAGCCGGGCGGGGAGGAGAGGCCGAACTCCTCCAGGGTGGCCCGGTAGGCCTGCAGCAGCCGGATGTGGTACTCCAGCGGCGCGCCCTGGGGGTTGGCCTTGCCCAGCGGGGTGGTGGGCTCGGGGCACCAGGTGGTGAAGCGCGGCACCACCCCGTGGGACATGAAGAAGCGCAGCCCCTCCCGGGTGGAGGCGATCGCCTCGTCGACGGTGGTGAAGCCGAAGGGCTCGGCCATCTCCACGCCCGCCACGAAGTTGGGGATCACGTTCTCCGCGCCGAACACCTCGGTGGAGTCCAGGATCCGGCGGTGCCACTCGTCCCGGCCGACGTAGCGCTCCTTGCCGGGGCAGTAGAGCTCGAACAGGCGCTTGTCCCACACCTCGAAGTTGGGGTGGTAGATCCTCACGCCGTAGTCGTGGAAGCGCTGCACGTCGTCGCGCGGCAGCGCCTGGGCGACCACCTTGCCGATCCAGCGGTCGGGGAAGCGCTCCTCGATGGCCTTGGCGTACTGCCCGTAGAAGTCCGCCTCGTCCCGGCCGCCGACCTGCGAGGTGATCGCGCCGCCGGTGAGGGTGTACGCCCGGGAGGCGCGGGCGGTGTCGTGGCGGTCGATGATCTCCAGCGCCTCCAGCACCTCCTCGACCGGCTTGACCCCGGTGTACGGGCGGCCGGCGGCCTTGTGCTGGCGCCAGTTGTGGTTGATGTCGCAGTACTGGCACTCCTCCTTGGCGCCGAAGTACTGGCACACCCGGAACACCGTGAGGTAGATCAGGTAGCCCCACTGGATGGTCGGGGCGACCTCCATCACCGACTTCCCGTTGGCCAGGGTGTGCCGGTAGTAGTCGGGCATCGGCGGCAGGCCGACGTCGGCGATCCGCGCGCCGTCCAGGTAGAGGCCGAGCGTGCCGTCCTCACCCGCGCGCACCCGGTACGGCGAGTCCGGGTTGACCCGCACCGACACCACCGTGCGGCGCAGCCCGTACGGCCCGCCGGTCAGCACGACCTCCTCCGGCGGCCGGTTCAGCGCGGCGGCGCCCAGCTCGGGCAGGGTGCGGTGGTCGAAGGAGAAGATGAAGTACGACTTCGGTTTGATCTCGCCGCTGCCGTCGGCCCCGGTGCTGCCGCTGAGGGCGGACTCGTCGAAGGCCATGCCGCCGCGCAGCAGGTCCTCCTTGATCACCGCCTCCCGGGGCACGTCGGGGAAGCGCTCCATGAGGTCCTCGACGACTTCGGTGCGGCTGCGGGCCTGGCTCTCCATGTGCTGGTCTTCCTTCCTGGCCGCGTTCCTCTCACGGCGCCCCGCCCATTCTTCTCCCCCTTACGCCATCGGCGGGCGGCGGGACACCGGCCCACCCGCCGGTCGTCGCCCGGTCGCCCGCGGCCCGCACGCCGGGTGCATGCGGGGGTGCGGGTGGGGGCGCGGGCGGTCCGGATCGGGTGATCCGCGGTCGAACGGCCCGCACTGCGGGGGTGCGACGCCGTCGGGCGGCGCGGACACGGATGGTGATCGGCAGGTTGACGCGCTGCCCGGGCGGGCGGGGGCCGTCCGGCGCGGAACCGCAGCCCGGGGCCCCGGGTGGACCGATGCACGACACCGGCGCGGCCAAACGCCGTGAGCCGGAACGTTCACCCTATCGGGTGTAGAAGATCGTCCGTTGCGATCCGGAACGGGCTTTCGCGCCTACGGTGGGGAACCGAGCGAGACGGGGCCCGCGGCGTGGAGTTCCCCGTCGCGGCGGGCGAGATGACGACCCGTCACACCAGGCGATCCCTCTCAGAGGAGGCTCCATGCCCCTGTGCACCAGAACGGGTACCCCACCCGGGCCCGTCGACGCCCCGGCGGTGGGCTCATGAGCTCCCCGGCGATCGACCGGATCCTGCGCGGCCCGACCGGACTCGGCACCGCCGGGCTGCAGTTGAGGCCGCCGACGCCGGTGGCCGAGGCCGGGACGTCCGAGGCTGTGGCGCCCGAGGCCGCGGTGTCCGAGCTTGCGGATCCCGAGCTGCCGGTGGCGCAGACGCCGGCGGTCGACGTCGCGGTGGTGGACGCGTCGGTGGTCGAGGTGGCCGTCGGCGCCGTCCCGGCCGCGGGGGCCGCGCTGGTCGGGGCCGTCGCGTCGGAGGCCCTGGCGGCCGCGGCCGCCGCGCTGGAGGCCGTCCTCCCCGAGGCCCTGCCGTCCGCGCCCGTGCCGTCGTCCGCCCCCGTGCTGCCCTCCGGTCCCGCGCTGACCTTCGGGGCCCCGGCCGCGGCGCGGAGCGGTGGCAAGCCGAAGACCGGCGACCCCATCCCCGGGCTCTACCACCACCCGATCGCCGAGCCCGACCCGGTGCGGGTGGCGGAACTCAGTCTCAAGATCAAGGCCTGGGCGATCGACGAGATCGAGCTCTACCCGCCGGAGTGGGAGAAGGACTTCGACGGGTTCTCCACCGGGCGCTACATGGTGGCCTGCCACCCCGACGCGCCGAGCGTCGACCACCTGATGCTCGCGGCCCGCCTGATGGTCGCCGAGAACGCGGTGGACGACTGCTACTGCGAGGACCTCGGCGGCTCGCCCGTCGGCCTGGGCAGCCGCCTGCTGCTCGCGCACACCGCGCTGGACCCGCTGCACACCACCGCGGAGTACCACCCGGCCTGGGAGGCCTCGCTCTCCGAGGACGCGCCCCGGCGCTCCTACCGGTCCGCGATGGACTACTTCGTCGCGGCCTCCACGCCCGCCCAGGCTGACCGCTTCCGGCACGACATGGCGCGGCTGCACATGGGGTACCTGGCCGAGGCCTCCTGGGCCGAGGCCGAGCACGTGCCGGAGGTCTGGGAGTACCTGGCGATGCGCCAGTTCAACAACTTCCGCCCCTGCCCGACGATCACCGACACCGTCGGCGGCTACGAGCTGCCCGTCGAGCTGCACGCGCTGCCCGCCATGCAGCGGATCATCGCGCTGGCGGGCAACGCGACCACCATCGTCAACGACCTGTACTCGTACACCAAGGAGCTCGCCAGCCCGGGGCTCCACCTGAACCTGCCGACGGTGATCTCCGAGCGGGAGGGCGTCTCGCGCCAGGAGGGCTACCTCAAGGCCGTCGGCGTCCACAACGAGCTGATGCACGCCTTCGAGGCCGAGTCGGCCGCGCTGGCCGTCGCCTGCCCGGTGCCGACCCTGGTGCGCTTCCTGCGCGGGGTGGCCGCCTGGCTCGACGGCAACCACTACTGGCACCAGACCAACACCCACCGGTACAGCCTGCCCGACTTCTGGTAACGCGCCGGTCGGCAGTCGCACCTTTTCGATAACCAACCCTGATCACCCTGGAGTTGACCCACATGTCCGTGACCGACGACATCACCACCGCCGGCACCGCCATTCCCGGCCCGGCCACCCCGTACCAGAGCGACATCGCGCGCTACTGGAACAACGAGGCCCGCCCGGTGAACCTGCGCCTGGGCGACGTCGACGGCCTGTACCACCACCACTACGGCATCGGCGAGATCGACCAGGAGGCGATCGGCGACCCGGCCGACAGCGAGCGCGAGAAGAAGGTCATCGCCGAGCTGCACCGCCTGGAGTCCGCCCAGGCCGACGTGCTGCTCGACCACCTCGGGGACATCAAGGCCGAGTCCACCCTGCTCGACGCCGGCTGCGGCCGCGGCGGCTCGATGGTCATGGCCCACCAGCGCTTCGGCTGCCGGGTCGAGGGCCTGACCCTCTCCACCCAGCAGGCCGAGTTCGGCAACAAGCGCGCCGCCGAGCTGGGCATCGGCGACTTCGTCCGCTCCCGGGTCGCCAACATGCTCGACATGCCGCTGGAGAACGGCTCGGTGGCCGGCTCCTGGAACAACGAGTCCAGCATGTACGTGGACCTGCACGACCTGTTCGCCGAGCACTCCCGGGTGCTGGCCGTCGGCGGCCGCTACGTGACCATCACCGGCTGCTGGAACCCGAAGTACGGCCAGCCGTCGAAGTGGGTCTCGCAGATCAACGCGCACTTCGAGTGCAACATCCACTCCCGTCGGGAGTACCTGCGGGCGATGGCCGACAACCGCCTGGTGCCCCAGGCCGTCATCGACCTGACCCCGGACACCCTGCCCTACTGGGAGCTGCGGAACACCACCTCGCTGGTCACCGGCATCGAGGAGGCGTTCATCGAGTCCTACAAGGACGGCTCCTTCCAGTACGTGCTGATCGCCGCCGACCGGGTCTGACCCCGGCGCCGGACCGACGGGGGGGGGGGGCCCGCCCCGCGGGGGGGGGGGCGGCCCGCCCCCCCCCGTCGGCTGTGGGCCGGCCTCGCTCAGGCGCGGGCGCGGCGGGTGAAGGTGAGGTGGGTCACCCCGCTCGGGCTGCTCACCGCCTCGGTGTCGAAGCGCTCCTCCAGCCCCTCCAGCCCGGCCCAGAGCGACTCGCCCCGGCCCAGCACGATCGGCACCACGACCACGTGCAGGTGGTCGACCAGGTCGGCCTCCAGGAAGGCCCGGACGGTGCGCGGCCCGCCGCCGATCCGGACGTCCAGGCCGCCGGCCGCCTCCCGGGCCCGCCGCAGCGCCTCCTCGGGGGAGGCGTCGACGAAGTGGAAGACCGTCCCGCCCTCCATCTCCACGGTCGGGCGCGGGTGGTGGGTGAGCACGAAGACCGGGGTGTGGAACGGCGGGTTGGGGCCCCACCAGCCCTGCCAGGCCTCGTCCTCCCAGGGGCCGCGCTGCGGGCCGAACTTGTTGCGGCCCATGATCTCGGCGCCGATGCCCTCGGCCCAGGTGCGGGCCATCGCGTCGTCCAGCCCGGTGCCGCCGCCCTCCTGGCCGGTCATCCGCCGGAAGGTGCGGGTGCCGAAGAACCACTGGTGCAGCCGGTGGGCGGCGTGCCCGAAGGGCTGCTCCAGGTTCTGGCCCTCGCCGGTGCCGTACCCGTCGAGGGAGATCGAGAAGTTGTGGACCCGGACCAGGGACATCGTGCGCCTCCGCTGCTCGTGGCTCTCGGGCGCCCGGTCACGGCCGCCCGCTCGCGGGCCACGCTAGCGCCCGGGTACGACGGATCTGACGAACCGTCACGGAAGGGGCGCGGCGTGCCGCGGGCGGCGGCCGCGGCGGCCGGAACCCGGGGCGGAGGTGGCGAAGCCGTCACGATATTGTCGTGCCTTCTTCACGAGGTGCACGCCCGGTCCGGCGATGCTGCCTCCGGCGGCGCGCACCCGCGGCCGTCGTGACCTTCCCGGGGGGACGATTCCGATGACCGTACGCCGTACCCTGGCGGGCCTGCTGGCCGCCGGCCTGCTCGCCACCGCCGCGGCCCTGGTGCCCACCGCGGCCCTCGGCGCCGCCGACACCGACGACGGCACCGGGGCCCTGCCGTTCGGCTCCGCCACCACCGTCGGCCTGCACAACACCTACGAACCGGCCGCCTACCCGTACCTCGCCCAGAGCCTGGACACCGGCACCGGCATGATCGAACTCGACCTCTGGACCGACACCGTCACCCACGAGTGGAAGGTCAGCCACTCCAACCCGCTCGGCAACTCCAACAACTGCACCGCCGCCGACACCCCGGCCCAGCTCTACGGCGGCGGCACCAACAAGAACCTGGAGCACTGCCTCGACGACGTCCGGGTCTGGCTCGGCGCCCACCCGGGCGCCGGCCCGCTGGTGATCAAGCTGGAGGTCAAGGGCGGCTTCGCGGCCAACCTCGGCATGGGCCCCGACCAGCTGGACACGCTGATCGCCGCCCACCTCGGCGACGCGGTGCTGCGCCCGGCCGACGTGCTGGCCAAGCCCGGCGGCGGCGCCTACGCCACCGTCGACGAGGCCGTCCGGGCGGGCAACTGGCCGACCCGCTCGGCCCTCGCCGGGCGGGTGCTGCTCTACGCGATCCCGGGGACGGTCGAGGAGCACAACCCCTTCGACACCCTGCACACCGACGTCGAGTACGGGCGGCACCTGCGCGACCTGGCCGCCTCCGGCCGGATCGGCCGGGCCCAGCTGTTCCCGGCCGTGCACGGCGCGGCGGCCGGCGACCCGCGCGCCAAGTACACCGGCGCCGACGCCGGGATCCGCCCCTGGTTCGTGGTCTTCGACGGCGACGCCGCCGGCTACCTGAACGGCATCGACACCGCCTGGTACGACCGCTCGCACTACCTGCTGGTGATGACCGACGCCCAGAACGTGGCGCCGAAGATCAGCGCCACCGACCCGACCGTCGACCAGGCGAGCGCCCGTACCGAGCAGCTGGCCCGGGCGCACGCGAGCATCGTGTCCAGCGACTGGCGCAGGCTCCCGGCGGTGCAGTCCCTGGTGCTGGCCCGGGGCTGACCGGCGACCGGGCGGTCGTAGGCTTCGCCCTCGTGGCGAAGACGATCGAACAACTGGTGGCCGGGCTGGCCGGGACGTACGAGGTCAGCGAGGTGTGCCTGCTGCTCGAAGCGCACCTGGAGCGCGGCGACACGGCCTTCCACGTGGAGGTCGGCGCCGCGCTGCACCGCCGCTACGGCTCGGGCTGGGCGGGTGCCGAGCACGCCTCCCTCTACGACCACGTCCTCTGGGACGTGATCAGCACGCCCGGGCGGGTGCACGTGGAGCACGCGTTCGCGCTCAAGCCCGCCGTCAGCCTGCGCCCCGGTCGGCCGCTCCACCGGACCGCCGCCGTACTGGCCGAGTACCAGCCGCTGGAGGCGCTGGCCTGGGTGTTCGAGGCCCCGGCCGGCCATCCGCGGGTGCCGGAGGAGCTGCGGGCCTGCCTGGTGCAGGAGTTGGTGCTGCGCGGCGCCCCGGTCGCGGAGCTGCCCGCAGCGCGGGCCTGGGCGGCGGCCTCGCCGTACTGGGCCGCGCACCCGCTGGCCCGGCTGCCCTGGACCCTCGACCCGATCGAGGGCGAGCCCCTCATGGCGCACTACTCCCGCGGCGCGGTGGCGTTCGGCGTCCCGTACGCACTGCCGGAGGGCGACCGGATCGCGGCGGCCGGCCGGGTGGCGGTGGAGATCGGGGCGGACGAGCCCGGGCTGACCGTCGCCCTGCGGCGCTGGGCCCGGCAGTTCAACGGGCAGCTGGAGGCGGCGGTGTTCGAGGCCGAGCGGCCGGTCGCGCCCGCGGAGCTCCCGGGGACGCTGGCCGGGCTGCCGCTGGACTGCATGTCCGGGGAGGGCTGCCGCGGCCCGCTGGGCGGCGTGGACGGCGTGGACGAGGCCCACGGCGGGGCGCATGCCGCGCACCTGGCGGTCGTGCCGACCACCGCCGCCGCGGTCTGGCGCCAGCTGTTCGTCGCCGCCTCCAGCGGCGCCGGGGACGAACGCGTGTGGTCGTACGGCGGCTACGGCCGGCTGGAGGCCTGGCGCTCGCTCGCGGCCCTGGTGGGCGCGGGCCCGGAGGAGCGGGTGGCCGAGGTGGCGCGCCGGGCGGGGGAGTGCGCCTGGTACGCCTTCACCATGTGCGGGGACTGGTTCATCCGCGACGACCTGGACCTCGGCTTCGCCGTCCTGGACGCCGGGCGCCGCCGGCTCGCGGTGATCGCCGCCACGGACTACCGGGGCGGCTGACCGGCCGGTTCAAGTCATCGGCGGGTACGGCGAGTTGACTGGAGATGAAGACTCCGGACGGGGCTTCCGGGGAGCTCCCGGGTTCGCCATCCTGTTTGACATGACCCGAACTCTACGCGCGTGGAAGACCCGTGCCGCCGCCGTCGCCGTGCTCTCCCTGGCCACCCTGGCGCCCGTCGCCGTCGCCACCGAGGCGCAGGCCGCGGTGAGCGGCAAGGTGTGCGTGTCCGCCCTGCCGTCCCAGGCCCGGACCACCCTCGGCCTGATCGCCAAGGGCGGGCCGTTCCCGTACTCCCAGGACGGCGTGGTGTTCACCAACAAGGAGCACGTGCTGCCCTCCCAGCGCTCCGGCTACTACCACGAGTACACCGTGGTGACCCCGGGCGCGCCGACCCGCGGCACCCGCCGGATCGTCACCGGCCAGCGCTCGCACGAGGACTACTACACCGCCGACCACTACGCGACCTTCCGCCTGATCGACTTCGGCTGCTGACCCGACCCGTCGCCCCCGGGCCCCGGCCGCGCGCCGGGGCCCGCTGCCGTTCCCGCCCCTTGCCCTTGCCGATGCTGCCGTTGCCGCTCACCGCCGTTCCCGCCGACCGCCGCGCGGGGCCCGGACGATAGGGTCGGCGCTGCCCGCCCGCACCCCCTCCGGAGGATCCCGTGCCGCAGCTCCTGGTCGACCACTCGGCCGAACTCGCCCTCGACCGGGACGCCCTGGCCGCCGAACTGCACAAGACGGTCACCGAGGTGATCGACACCACGGTGGCGGAGTGCAAGACCCTGTTCCGCCCGGCCCCGCACCACACCGTCGGTGACGGCGCGAGCGGTGAGGCCGTGGTGCTGGTGGAGGTGAAGATCCTGGCCGGCCGGACCGCCGCGCAGCGCGCCGAACTGACCGCCCGAGTACTCGACGTGCTGCGCTCCCACCTCGCCGTACCGACCGCGATCGGCGTGCAGGTCACCGAACTCGACCGCGACACCTACCGTTTCGTCCACCACCCGGGCCGCTGAGCGGCCGCCGGAGCGGCGCCCGCCCTCCTGCACCCGGGCCCGTCACGGAGGCGCCGCCCCCGCGCGCCAGCCCACCGGGCCGGTCCGCGCTACCGACCGGTCGAACACCGACGGTATCGTGACAGGGTCGTGGAGGGGGACGCACATGGTGAAGTCAGCAGCTGGTGACGGGACGGGCGGGCCGGAGCAGCCGGGGGAGCGCGCCTCGGCCATCGCCCGTCGGTTGGACCGGCTGATGGCCCGGGAGGCGACCAGATCGGGCGGCCGGCCCCCCGCCTACCGCGAACTCGCCGACCGGATCAACCGGCTGGCGGGGCGGGACGTCATCTCCCGCGACACCGTGCGCAACCTCCACCTCGGCCTGAACCAGAAGGGCCAGGCCTGCAACCCCACCGTGGACACGCTCGACTGGCTGGGCCGGGGCTTCGGCATCGGCGCCGGCGCGAGCTACTTCCTGGACGACGCCAAGGCCGCCGTGGTGGACGAACAGCTCGACCAGCTGGAGCGGATCGCCGAGTTGCGGCAGGCGCTGGGCAACGACGGGGTGGTCAGCCTGGTCAAGCGGGCCTCCGCGCTGTCCGACGGCAGTCTGCGGGTGCTGCTCTCGCTCGCCGACAACCTCCGCAAGCTCGAACAGGACGCGAGCGGTCAGGGCGCGAGCGGTCAGGGCGTCGTCGGCAGGGGAGTGGCAGGTCAGGAGCCGGGTCCGACCGGCGCCGGATGAGCGGGAGCACCGCACCACGCACCACCGTCCCCCGACCGGCTCCCGCCCCTCGCTCCGAAGGAACACCCCCGCCTTGGCCTTCCCCCGCGGCCTGCGCCGACGCTGCGAGCAGCGGCTCTCCGGCCTGAGCCTGCCCGCCCCGTTCACCGTCGAGGGCTTCCGCGCCGCCCTGGAGCGCGAGCGGGGACGCCGCATCGTCATGGAGCCGCTGCCCGCCCTCGGCCCCGACCTGCCCTGCGGGCTGTGGATCGCGCTGCCCAGCGTCGACGTCGTCTACTACGAGGAACGCACCAGCCCCGCCCACCAGGACCTGATCAAGCTGCACGAGCTCGGCCACGTCCTGTGCGGCCACACCGGCACCCTCGAACTCTCCCGGCTCACCGCGCTGCTGCCGGACCTGACGCCCGAACTGATCGCCCAGCTGATGGGCGCGGGCCGCACCGGCTACCACACGGCCGAGGAGCAGGAGGCGGAGATGATCGCCCTGCTGCTCGCCGACCTGGTCGGCTCCACCACCGACCCGAGCCCGGTCTCCGACCGGCTGGCCGAGAGCCTGCTGCACCCGATACGCCAACCCCGGTGGAGGAAGTCCTGATGCGCCCGCTGTTCACCTGGCTGATGCCCTCACTGATCTGGGGCGTCGTGCTCTGGCGGGCCCCCACGGCCTTCACCACCCGGGCGAACCGGGCGCTGTGGGCGGCCTTCACGGCGATCGCCCTCGGGCTCAGCTGCCGTCCGGCCTTCGTCGAGCGGGCCCTGGGCGAGCTCACCGGCATCCGTGACGTCACCCAGCTGCTCAAGCACCTGGTCGGCATCGCCGCGGTGTACTTCCTGCTGGAGTACGTCCAGGAGGTGCGCCATCGCCCGGAGCGGCCCCGGGCCGCCCGCGCCCGGCTGCTGTCGGCGCTGGCCGCGAGCATCGTGCTGAGCCTGCTGTTCGTCTTCGCCCTCCCGCACGACGCCGACGGCGCCTTCGGCATCGACGCCCACTTCGGGGACCCGTGGGTGAAGGCCTACCTGTGCGTCTTCAACACCGCCTTCGCACTGGCCAGCGCACGGGCGATGGTGCTGTTCTGGTCCAACCGGGCGGCCGTTCCGCGCGGGGCGCTGCGGGTGGGGATCACCTGCCTGGCGGCCGCCGGAGCGACCGGCCTGCTGTACACGCTCTACCGGTACTGGTTCACCCTCGCCAAGGGCGACTCCACCCGCTTCGACGCCGCCGGGAAGCCGATCCCGCTCCAGGACACGGCGAGCGAGGTGCTGCCCGCCCTGATGCTGGTGCTGCTCGTCCTCGGCGTCACCATTCCGCCGGCCCGGACGGTGGTCGGCTACCTGCGCGACCAGTACGCGCTGTGGCGGCTGCACCCGCTCTGGGCGGACGTGGTGGCCGCCGTCCCCCAGGTGGTGCTGGGCACCCCGAGCAGCCGGCTGCGGGACGTGCTGACCGTCCGGGACCGCTCGGTCGAACTCGCCCACCGGGCCTTCGCCATCCGGGACGCCGCCCTGGTGCTGCGCGAGGACACCCAGGGCTCCGGGTGCGATCCCGCCTGCGGGGACACCCGGGCCGCCGAGTGCGTCCCGACGCCCGCCGCCTGCGAGGACCTCGCCCGGGTCGAGGCCCGCTGGCTGCGCGCGGCCGTTCGCCACCGGGCCCGCGAGCTGCCCGCCCCCACCCCGCCGGCGGCCCTCGCCGCGACCACCGGCGGCCGCACCCCGCGCGAGGAGATCGCCTGGATGCTGGCCGTGGCCGCCGCCTACCGCCGGCTCGGCGCGGACGGGACGGCGTAGCCACCGAAGGCGCCCCGTCGCCCAAGCTCTCCGGCCGACCGGCCAGTTGACGCACCGACGGGCCGGTCGGCGACTCTGTTCGCCGGTCAGTGCCGTACGGGAGGTGCGGTTTTCGGCTTCTGGCGATTATGATCGTCACCGCAGCGGGGGTGACCCGCCGGACCAACAGGGGGTCGGGGCATGTTCAGCACGGTCGACAGCCGCGGCGGACACCGCCGGAGCCGTGACACGGGCTGGAGCTAGCCGGGGGGCACGACGGCCCTGTCCGGCCTGCGGGTGTCCGGTGGCCGGGTGGCCGTACGGAGCGTTCCCGTCCCACGGGGGTGGGCGCGAGCGCTCCGTACGGCCATCGAGCCGTCGCGGGACGGTCGTCGGCCGGTCCGGGCGGCCGGGCCTTCGGGCGGGCGTCAGCCGGTGGGTGGCGGTCCGGTCCAGCCGGTGTGGTGGAGCCAGTCCTCGAAGGTCATCAGGGCGGGGTGCAGGCGGCGTAGGAGGTCGATGTCCCGGTCCCGCGTGTAGAGGTCGCGGTCGGCGAAGAACCGGAACATCGCCGCGTAGTCGTGGCCGAAGACGGGTCGGGCGGCGCGCAGTTCCTCGTGCGGCATCGGGACGTACGTGCTGGGGGTGCCCGTGACCCGGGTGAAGGTGGCGGCGATCTCGTCGCCGGTGAGGCTGTCGCCGATGACCGCGAGGTCGCGGGCACCCCAGGACTGCCAGTCGTCGAACATGCGGCAGGCGAACCGGGCGATGTCGTCGAGGGCGACGAGCGGGTAGCGGGCGGAGCCGAGGGGGAGCCGGAAGGTCAGGCCGCCCCGGCCGTCCGGTCGGGGGGTGAGCCGGTCCCGCAGGTTCTCGAAGTACGGCGCGGTGGTCAGGATCGAGACGTGCTCGGTGTACCAGCCGTCGCTCTCCTGGCGGAGCATCTCCTCCGACCGCATCAGCTGGATGTGGGCGGCGACGGCCGCCTTGCTGTCGAAGTGCGGGACGGGACGGCCGGTCAGGGACACCGCACTGTCCAAGGAGGACCAGATGAAGCGTTCCACCCCGGCCCGCGCCGCGGCGGCCAGCAGGTGCAGCCCTTGCCGGTACTCACCCACGGCGCTGCCCGTCGCGAAGAAGTCCGTGTTGGCGAACACGCGGTCGGCCTGCCCGATCAGGACGTCGAGGGCCGCCGGGTCGGAGCGGACCAGCCGCACGCGGCCGGGGGCGGTGGCGGCGAGAGCGGTGGCGTGGGCGGACTCCGGGTGGCGGGTGGGGACGGTGACGGTGGCGTCGGTGGTGGCCAGCAGGTGCCGGACCAGGTGGCTTCCCATGGCGCCGGTGCCGCCGACGACGAGGACGTGGGTCACGGCGTTCCTCCCCGCTGCGCCAGGACGTGCTCGGCCAGCTGGGCGTGGGTGGCGACCCAGACGTCGCCGGACTCCCGGAGGTGGTCGAGGATCTGGCCGACCATGCCCGCGAGGAGCGGCCGGCCCGCGACATGGGCGTGGACGGTGAGCCGGAAGACGCCCGGGCCGGGAGCGGCGAGCAACTCGTCCAACAGCGCGCGGTGCAGGTCGCGGTAGGCGTACGGGCCGGCCGCGGTGTCCCGGACGTCGGAGTGGTCGCCGTGCATGAGGGAGACCAGGGGACCGTGGGCGGTGGACAGGACCTGCGGGAGTTCGTGGTCGCAGTGGTCGCCGGTCCAGCGGTAGCCGGCCTCGGCGAGGAGGCCGTCGGTGTCCCGCGAACCGGTGGCGCGCGGGCTCAACCAGCCCGTCGGACGCACCCCGGTGACCTGGCGGAGGGCGTCCGTGCAGCGACGGATGTTGGCCCGCTCGGCGTCGACGTCGAGCAGTGCGGGCACCACGTCCTGGGCCCAGGAGTGCGCGGCGATCTCGTGGCCCGCCTCGTGCACGGCCAGGACGGTCCCGGGGTGCCGCTCGGCCACCAGCCCGTTCACGCCGACGGTGGCGGGCAGGTCACCGAGGACGTCCAGCAGCCGCCGGATACCGGTGGTGACGCCGTAGTCCACCCAGGAGGCGCTGTGGGTGTCGTCGACGCCGGGCAGCGGCCACGCCGCGGCCATCGGCGCGTAGGCGGGCCAGTGCCCCGGTGACCACAGCTCCAGCGCGACGGTGACCAGCGCGGCGACCTTCCGCCCGCCCGGCCATGCGGATTCCGTTCCCATGCGGGTTCCCCCAGCTCGGTAGCTTCCGTGATGGACGTCATGGACGCTAGTGAGGCGGCGGTTACCTCCGGGTTCCCGGCGCTGGACTACCGTCGCACCATGCGTGAGTACCCCGGGAGCGACTTCCTCGCCGACTGCCCGGCCCGGTTGGCGGTCGAGGTCATCGCCGACAAATGGGCCGTGGTCGTGCTGTTCGCGTTGAGCCGGAGGCCGTGCCGACACGGCGAGTTGGCCGAGTCGATCGGCGGGGTCTCGCGGAAGGTGCTGACCCAGACGCTGCGACGGTTGCAGGGGCACGGCCTGGTCGGCCGTCACGCCGGGGCCGGGAAGGTCGAGTACGCGCTGACGGACCTGGGCCGGACGCTGGTCGAGCCGATCGCCGTGCTCACCCGGTGGGGTCATGAGCACGGCGCGGCGGTGACGGCGTTCCAGGAGCCCGGGACGGACTGACCGCCCGCGGCCCCCTCCTCGCGTCCCCGGCTGCGAGGAGGGACCTACCTCAGGCGAGCAGGCGGGCCGGGAGGTACGGGGACTCGACGTGGACGGCCCAGCCCCGGCGCCGGGCGTGGCAGGCGAGGGCGAGGACGTCGAGGCTGATCGCGGCCTCGGCGTCGGTGGCGCGGTCGGCGACCGAGTGGTGGTCGCGGTGGGCTTCGAGGGCGTCGATCAGCGCCAGGTTGAAGCTGGTCTCGTCGCCCTCCACGAGCTGGGAGAAGAGGACCACCGGCGGGCCGGGGAAGCCCCACTCCTTCGTCCGCTCGGCCTCGCGCAGGGCCCGTTCGGTGGCCGGGAGCGGGTCGACGCCCCGGAAGTAGTCGTGCAGGGCGACGCGGTAGCAGGCGTACGCGGAGCGGTCGGCGGTGGAGTGGGTGGGGCCGGCGAGGACGACCGGGGCGAGGTCCTCGCGGACGCCCGTGATCAGGGCGAGGTCGAGGGCGAGCTGCCAGTGGCCGGGGCCGGTGTCCTCGTCCCGGGTGGCCGGGTAGCGGACCGTGCGGCCGCCGATGGTCACCTCGGCCTCGGTGCCGGGCTCGGCGAGGGCGATGCGGAACAGCGCGGCGCCCAGTTGGGAGGCCAGGCGCAGACCGGCGAGCTGGGTGTCGGTGACGTCGGCGGACTGCGAGGCGCGGGCCCGGAGGAGGAGCACCTGCTTGCCCAGGGCGCGGGCGAGCAGGGCGACGGTGTGGCGGTCCTCGGGCCCGGGGTCGATCGCTTCCCGGGTGCGCCGCTCGTACAGGGCCTCGCTGTCGGGGTGGAGGGGGAGGGCCGGGCTCGGCCGGTCGATGCGGACGGGGCCTGCGGCGAGCCGGGCGACGGCGTCGGGGCGCCGGTCGCGGCCGAGGCCGGCGACCCGGGGGCCGGGGCCGGCGAAGCCGGTGACCAGGGCGTGCGGGAGGTAGTCGGTGTCGACGGCGGGGAGCCAGCCGTGGGCCCGGTGGGCGAGCGCGGCGAGGGCGAGCGGGAGCAGCGGGAGGAGGCTGCGGGGGCTGGTGCCGTCGGCGCGGTCGAGGAGGGCGAGCAACCCGGAGTCGAAGGCCGCGCGGTCCTCCGCCGCGAGGGCGCGCAGGGTGCGGAGGGCCTGGGTGGCCTCGCTGTCCCGGTCCTCGATCCGGGCCAGTGCGGCGTCGATGGCGGCGAGCCGCTGTTCGGCGGTCGCGGCTTCGGTCGGCTTGCTGTCAGTCGGCTCGCCGCCGGTCGCGTCCTCGTCGCGGGTACGGCCCAGGAGGTGGGCCATGAAGCCGTTGACGAGCTGGGCGGCGGAGTAGCCGCCGCCGGCGGGCATGGCCTGCCAGGTGAAGGCGAAGGCCTCGCCGTGCCGGGTGAACCGGTCGGAGAGGATCGCGAGGCAGAGCGCGTCGAGCCAGTACCGGGGGAGGACGAGGCTGCGCCGTACGCTCCCGTCCGCCTCCTCCGGGTCGTAGCTCATCCCGAAGTTCGGGTAGTCGAGGAACACCTGGAAGCCGTCGTACGCGTAGTACGCGGCGAAGGCGATGGCGCCGGCGGCGGCCTCGGCGGCGTCCTTGAGGACGGCCCGGGCCTCCGGGGTGTCGAGGGCGGGGGAGTCGGCGGAGAGCGCGCCGAGGTGGTCGAGGAACTCGTCGGCGATCAGCCGCCATTCGGTGGCGGTCATCAGATCGGCGCGCGCGTACGAGTGGACCATCCGTCCGATCCGGTCGGTGAAGCCCTCGCGGGCCGCCGAGACCGCCGCTCCGTCCACCTGGTGACGTTCGATCCGCACAGTGCCGCTCCTTGATCCCTTGCCCGGCCGTCAGCCTAGACGTGGGGTCCGACAGTGCGCGGTGCGGGGGTCGGTGGCGGCCATCCGATTTCAAACGATGTTTGAAAATGGTCGTGGGCGCGCTAGTGTCATGATCGGCGGCGGCGGAGCATGCGGGCCGGGGGCCCGGAATCCCGCCTGCCATGGAGAAGTTGACGGCCAGTCGTACCGGACTGTCCGCACGCGCCGGTCCGCCGCCGCTGAACCGTCCACGGACCGCCCATGCATCGTCGTGACCGCGAGGGAGAGCACATGCCGGAGAAGCTGAGCCGTGAAGCGACCGGGGAGGCACCGGCCTTCGACACCGCCCGCTGGCAGGCCCGGCTCGACGGACTCCTCGCCGCCCACCGCATCCACGGTGCCACCCTGGCCGTGCTGGCCGGCGGTGAGATCCACGAACTGGCCTCCGGCATCCTGCACTCGGAGACCGGCGTGGCCGTGACCACGGACTCCGTGTTCCAGATCGGCTCCGTCAGCAAGGGCTACACGGCGGCGATGGCGGTGCTGCTCGCGGAGGCCGGAAAGCTCGACCTCGACGCGCCGGTCGTGGACGTCCTGCCGGAGTTCGCCGTCGCCGACACCGATGCCACCCGCACCATCACGCCACGTCAACTCCTCAACCACACCAGCGGCATCGAGGGCGACTTCGTCAGCGACACCGGCCGCGGGGACGACTGCCTGGCCCGCTACGTCGAGGGCGCCCGCACGGTCGGACTGACCAACCCGCCCGGCGCGACCGTGTCGTACTCCAGCACCGCGTACAACGTCCTCGGCCGGATCGTCGAGGTCGTGACCGGCGGCACGTGGGACGAGGCGTTGAAGGAACTGCTCACCGGCCCGCTCGGGCTGGAGCACACCATGACCCTGCCGGAGGAGGTGCTGCGCTTCCGCGCCGCGATGGGGCACATGGGCGACCCGGGCGAGGAGCCGGTGCCCACGCCGCTGTGGAACATGATGCCGCGGTCGGCCGGCCCGTACGGCGGGATCTGCGCGACGGCGGCCGATGTCGCCCGGTTCGCGCGGCTGTTCGTGGACGGCGGCGCCGCGCCGGACGGGACGCGGGTGCTGCCGGAGGCCGTGGTCGGGGCGATGCTGAACCGCGAGGTCGAGATGCCCGACCAGTGGTTCCTCGGCGCGCACTGGGGGCTCGGCTGGGGGCTCTTCGAATGGGACGGCGTCCGGGGGTTCGGGCACGACGGCAGCACCTTCGGGCAGCTGGCGTACCTGCGGGCGATGCCGGAGAAGGGCGTCGCGGTGGTGCTGCTGACGAACGGCGGGGGAGCGGCGCCCAAGGTGTTCGAGGCGCTGTGCCGGGAACTGTCGGCGGAGCTCGCGGACGTGACGATGCCCGGCTTCGAGCCGCCGGCCCGGCCGCCGGTGGTCGAGCTCGGGGGATTCGTCGGCAGGTACCGCCGCGAGGGCTTCCTGATGACGATCGCCGAGAGCGGAGGTGAGGGTCGCGGCGAGGGCGACGCCGAGGGCGTGCTGACCCTGACGTACGAGGGCGCCGACGGCCTCGCGGGAACCTTCGACCCGCTGGTGTGGCAGCTGACGGCGGTGTCGGACGCCCCGGCGAAGACCGTCTTCGCGGGGCGTCGGAACGAGAAGGACGCGTGGATACCGGTGGTGTTCTACGCCCTGGCCGACGGGAGCCGGTACGTCCACTTCGGCGTGCGGGCCACGGCCAAGTCGGCGTAGCGACGCGGGCGTGAAGGGGCCCGGCAGCGGCGTCACCCACGCCACTGCCGGGCCCCTCGGCGCCTGCGGCCGCTCGCCGCTGCGGCCGGGTCAGCGCGTGCCGGTCAGTCGGTCAGTCGCCGACCGAGACCGTGGCCGTGCGGCCCGGGGCGAGGGTGACGGTGGCGGTGGTGTACGTCCGGCCGTCGACCGTCGTGGTGCGGGTCGGCTGCGGGTGGCCGTCGACGGTGAGGGTGGTGTGGGCGCCGGGGAAGCGGGCTTCCCAGGTGAGGCGGTCGGGGCCGGTGTCGGTGAGGGTGCTGCTGCGCTGCCCGTCGTGGCGGAGGGTGACGGTGCCGGAGCCGACGGGGATGTCGGCGACCTGGACCCAGCCGATGTCGGCGGGCAGCTGGGAGGTGGTGGTCAGGGCGTGGGCCGCGGCGTCGGGTTGGACGCCGAGGAGGCCCTGGACGGTCTGGGCGAGCAGGGTGAAGGGGAGCTCGGGGTAGTCGCCGTTGAGCATCCGGCCGCTGGCGTGGGTCCGGTCGACACCGTGGTAGATCTGCCGCATCCACTTCCAGGCGGTGGCGCCGTCGTGGTTGGCGAAGTAGGTGTCGGGCAGGTAGGTGAGGGCCTCGGCGTTGACGGAGGCCTGGGGGCCCGACTCCTGGGTGTCGATGTACCGGAGGTAGTCGTCGAGACGGGGACCGGGGGCGAGGAGTTTCTTCATCGGCATCAGCACGCTGGTCTCGTAGCCCCAGCCGCTGACCGGGCGGCCCTGGGTGTCGTAGCCGTGGACGAGTTCGGCGGGGTGGTCCGGGTCGGTGCTCCAGGTGGTGTTGACGTAGGTCCGCAGGGTGTCGGCGGCCTGCCGGTACCCGGCCGCGCCGGCGGTGTCGCCGCGGGCGGCGGCGAGGGTGGCGGCGGCGAGGTAGGCCTGGTACTGGGAGGCGAGGGCGTCGCCGGCCTCGGCGTAGGCGGTGGTGGTGTTCTCGGCGTAGCCGGCGGTGCCGGCGAAGATGCTGCCGCTGGTGGCCTGGGGGATCGGGACGCCGTGGTCGTCGATCGGCCCGGGGTGCCGGGTGATGAAGCTGCCGAGGGTGGTGCGGACGTAGTCGGTGAGGAGCGGGTCGTCGGCGTAGTCGCGGTCGCCGGTCCACTGGTAGGCCTCGCCGGTCTTCTGGACCAGTTCGAAGGGGGCGGGCAGCTCGCGGACGAAGCTGGTGGGGCCGTGGTAGTCGATGGCGGCGTTGGTCCTGGCGTCGAAGTTGAGCGCCCAGACCGGGTAGTCGCCGTTGAGGTCGGTGGCGGAGGCGGCGAAGGCGCGCAGCATGGTCTTGTTCTGGGCGTCCAGGCCGAGCAGGTGGGCGCCGACCAGCTGGTGGGCGAAGTCGCGGCTGTAGAAGGCGGAGCGGAAGGGGTAGCCGGCCCAGTAGGTGGTGTCGTAGGTGCCGGTGGAGGTGCCGCCGGTGTTGTTCTCGTCCATGTTCAGCACACCGGGGGCGCCGGCCTGTTGGACCCAGCCGTTGGCCTTGGTCTTCGCCCAGTCGAACAGGGCCACCAGCTCGCGGTCGGAGGAGCTGATCCGCGGGTCGTTCGGGGCGGCGGGGGCCACGGACGCGTCGTCGACGTTGATCCAGCCGGACGGGGCGGAGCCGATGGCGAGGGTGATCCGGTCGCCGGGCGCGACCGTGACGCGGGGGAGGGTGTACCTGGCGTACACGGGTTGTTCGGGCAGGGTCAGGGACCGTACGACGGTGCCGTTGACGGCCACCGAGAAGCTGCCCCCGGCCGCGCCGGTGGCGATCCAGGCGGACAGGTCGTACGTCCCGGCGGTGACGGCGGTGAGCTGCCGGCTCACCCGGTGCTCGGGGCCCGCGTCGAGGTAGGCGAGGCGGCCGCCGTAGTGCGGGTTGTTGGTGGCGACGCCGGTGTGATCGGTGAACGTCCAGCCGGTGGTGCCCTGTTCGAAGCCGGGGTTGTCGAGGACCAGCGGCTCGGTGCGGGTGAGGGTCCAGCGCTGGTCGGGGGCGGAGTCGCAGCGGCGGGCCAGCACCGGCAGGTCGGCCCGGTCGGAGTGGTCGGTTCGGCCGGGGTGGTCGGCGGGCGTGGCGTGCGGCGCGGTGAGGCACTGGCCGTCGTCGAGGGCGGTCAGGGTGTGGCCGCCGCCGGGGGCCGGGGAGACGGCGAACCGTTCGTGGTCGGGGTGGCTGCCGCAGTCCTCGGTCACGGCGGTGCGGGCCCGTTGGTGCGCGGGGCCGGTGACGACCAGGCACTGCCCGGTCGCGGCGTTGACCAGGAGGTAGCCGGCGGGGGTCGCGGTCGCTCCCGGGGGCGGGGCGCCGGTCCGGCGCAGCTGCCAGCGCTGGCTCAACAGGCCCTCACAGGCGGCCCGGACGGCCGGGGTGCCGGGCCGGGCCTCGGCGAACCTCGGCCCGAGGCACCCGCCGCCCGGGGCCGCCCCGAGGACGTAGCCGCCGCCGTCCACCAGGGTGTCCTGGGCGGCCCGGGCCGGGGTCGCGGTGGTGACCTGGGCGCCGAGGACGGTGAGGGCGGCGAGGAGGGCGAGGCCGGACGGCAGTGCGGTGGCGCGGGCACGGGGCGCGGGGGGCATGCGGGCTCCTTGACGGGGACCTGAGCATTTGAACGTTCAAAATCGCGGCAAAAGCCTTGACCCATGTGATCGGTGACATGTGTTATTTCACATGTCGCATCGGAAGCCGTCAACGGAAAGCGCACGGGCGGCTGCCAGTCCCCCCGATTCCGACCGAGTGTCACCCCCGACCAAGAGCACCCCTGACCGAGCGTCACCCCCCACGCACCCCCACCACCCCCACAGGAGCGCACGTGCGCCTTCTCCCACGCCGCCTCGCGGTACCCCTGCTCGCCTCGGCCCTCGCCGTGACCGGCCTCGGGGCCCTCACCCTCGGAGCGGCCACCCCGGCCGCCGCGCTCGGCAACGGCAACGCCCTCACCCCGCCGATGGGCTGGAACTCCTGGAACTCCCTCGGCACCGAGGTCACCGAGCAACAGGTCGTCCAGACCATCGACTTCATGGCCGCCAACGGCCTGGTGGCGGCCGGCTACAACACCGTCACGGTCGACGACGGCTGGTCGCTCTGGCACCGCGACGGCCAGAGCGCCGACTTCGTCCGGACGCCGTACGGCTCGATGCAGCTGTACGACACCGCCGGGAACCCGGTCGCCGGGACGGACGGCACCGGCAACGACCCCACCTCCGGCCACCTCGTCCCGCGCCCCGACCACTTCCCCTCGCAGACCGTCGACGGCCGGACCGTCAACGGCATCCAGTACCTGGCCCAGTACGCCCACGGCAAGGGCATGAAGTTCGGGCTCTACGCCACGGACACCTACGAGACCTGCCAGATGCACCCCGGCAGCCTCGGCCACGAGGCCACCGACGCGGGCGACTTCGTCTCCTGGGGGGTCGACTACGTCAAGTACGACGACTGCCCGTACGGGCCGCAGATCACCGGCCCGGACGGCCACGACTACGCGACCCAGGGCGAGGGCAAGGAGCTCACCCGCTCCGTCTACGCCCGCGTCCAGACCTTCCAGCGGGCCCTCGACGCCGCCTCCGCCGCCCAGGGCCGCCCGAAGGTCACCCTCAGCGTCTCCGCCCAGCCCGCCCACACCGGCGTGCCCTACCTCCTCGACCCGGCGGACCCGGCCCGCACCGACCCGGTCGTCCGGGCGGCGGGGACGGCGCCGTTCAGCGCGCCCGGCTACGCCCCGACGGGCGTCTGGTGCGGCCAGGTGGCCAACCTGTGCCGGATCGGCGGGGACCGGGACAGCGAGCTCGACGGCGTGCTGTGGAACGGGCAGCTTCAGACGGCCCTGCGCTACCCCGGGAACGTGCGCCCGGGCAGCTGGAACGACCTCGACATGATGTACACCGGCTGGAACGACGTCTACGGCCTCTACGGCACCACCGACACCTGCACCTGCCACAAGCCGTTCACCGACGACGAGTCGCGCACCGAGACCTCCGTGCTCGCGATGCTCGCCGCCCCGCTGATCTCCGGGGCCGACCTGCGGACCGCCGCCCAGTCCCAGCACATCGACGGCGGCCACACCTGGTCCACCGGGATCGGCGCGTCGAGCCTGGCCGTCCTGGAGAACCGGGACGTGGTCGCCGTCGACCAGGACGCGCTGGCCCAGCCCGCCACCCTGGTCGGCGCCGCGCCCACGAGCAGCACGGCGCCGGTGGTGCTCAAGCGGCAACTGGCCGACGGGAGCACCGCCGTCCTGCTGGTCAACCAGGACCCGGCCGCCGCGCACACGATCGGTACGGACCTCGCCTCGCTGGGGCTGACCGGCGGGTTCGGCTACAAGGAGCTGTGGTCCGGCGCGACAGGCACCGTGACCGGCAGCGCCGCGGGCGGCGGTACGGTCGGTGGCACCTGGGTGCCCGCGCACGGCGTCGCGATGTACCGGCTCACCCCGCAGGCCGCGACCGGCCCGGCGACGGTCGTGGACGACGGCAAGTACCACGCCCTGGGCACGGGCGGCTCCGGCGGCCCGGTGCTGGAGGTCGCGGGCACGTGCAGCGCGCCGCTGGGCGCGGCCGCCGACGTCAACACCTGGTGGCCCACCCACACGTCGGAGCAGTGGACCTTCACCGGCAACCCGGACGGCACCGTGCGGATCAGCGACAACTGCGACACCGCCACCCACGTCCACACCGTCCTGGCGGCGGGCACCTCGCCGGGAGGCAGCGCCTACCTGCTGAACTACTCGCCGGGCAACCCGTGGCAGGAGTGGCGGGTCGTCCGGAACACCGCGACCGGGGTGCTCACCGTCACCAACGTGGCCACCGGGCTCGCGCTCGACGCGGGCGGCGGGGCGGCGGGCACGACGGTGACCACCGCGGCGCCGAACGGCGCTGCGGCGGGGCAGGGTTGGAGTGTCCTCTCGTAGCCCCGACCGCGTGACGTGACCGGGTGACGTGACCGGGTGACGCACCGCCGGGGCCGGGCGCCGGGGCCCGTGGTGGGATGATGGCCCGGACGGTTCCGCAGGTGAGGGGTGGCGCGGCGCATGAGCAGCAGGTTGCGGGTGCTGAGGCAGCAGAACCGGCTGAGCCTGGAGGCGCTGGCCGAGCAGGTCGGCGTCACCAAGAGCTACCTCTCCAAGGTCGAGCGCGGCCTCAGCGACCCGTCGATCTCGACCGCCCTCAAGCTGGCCCGCGCCCTCGGGGTCGACGTCGGCCGGCTGTTCTCGGACGAGGTCGAGCCGGAGCTGGTGACCGTGGTCCGCGCCGGGGAGCGGACCCCGATCGCGGGCGGGGCTGGCCCCGGCGCCCCGCACTACGAGGGCATCGCGACCGGCCTCAGCGGCAAGCGGATGGTGCCGTTCGTGATGTACCCGCCGACCGACGCCACCGGTTCCCCGTTCAAGTCGCACCCGGGGGAGGAGTTCTTCTTCGTCCACGCGGGCGCGGTGGAGCTGGAGTTCCCCGAGCGGACGGTGGAGCTGGGACCGGGGGACAGCGTGTACTTCAACTCGGCGGTGCCGCACCGCTGCCGGAGCACCGGTCCGGAGCCGGCCCACATCCTCTTGGTCATCCACGACGAGCAGGACGGCACCGTGGACCGGGTCCCCAGCCTGCCCTGAGCGCCGCTGTTGCCCGGTTCCCCTGTTCCCCGGCGGGGGTTCAGCCGGTGGCGTCCGCCAGCAGCCGGGCCAGCTCCGCCCGGCGCTCCTCCGCCAGCGGCAGCAGCGGCGGCCGGGGCTCGCCGACGTCCAGGCCGAGCAGGGAGAGGCCCGCCTTGACCGTGGTCGGCAGCCCGCCGCGCATCAGGAACTGCAGGACGGGCAGCTGGCGGTAGTACACCTCGCGGGCCGCGTCCAGATCGCCCGTGCGCACCGCCCGGTACAGCTCCAGCGGGAGTTCGGGGATCAGGCAGGGCGCGGCCGTGCACCAGCCGCTGGCGCCGGCCGCGAAGGCCGCCAGCGCGAGCGGGTTGGAGCCGTTGTAGAACGGCATTGCGCCGTCGGAGAGTTGGGTGAGGCGGTGCATCCGCTGGATGTCGCCGCTGCTCTCCTTGACCATGGTGATGTTGTCGACGTCCCGGACCAGCCGGTGGATGAGCTCCGGCGGGAGGTCGACCCCGGCCGTCCTGGGGTTGTTGTAGATCATGATCGGGATGCCGACGGCGTCGGCGACGGCGGTGTAGTGCCGGGTGATCGCCTCTTCGTCGAGCGTCCAGTAGGAGAGCGGGAGGAGCATCACCACGTCCGCGCCGGCCTGTTCGGCGAAGCGGGCGCGGCGCACGGCGCTGCGGGTGGTGAGGTCGGCGATGCCGACGACGGTGGGGACGCGGCCCGCGACGGCGGAGACGGAGGCCTCGGCGACGGCGTACCACTCCGGGTCGTCCAGGTAGGCGCTCTCGCCGGTGGAGCCGAGCGGGGCGACGGCGTGGCAGCCGGAGACGACCAGACGGTCGATCAGTGCCGTGAGCCCGTCGAGGTCGAGGCCGCCGTCGGTGCGGGAGAACGGGGTCACCGGGTACGCGATGATCCCTTCCAGGGTGGTCGCCATGTCAGGACTCCTTCCGGGCGGGTGCGGCGGGTGCGGTGCGTGTAGCGGGTGCGGCGGTCGGGGTGGTGAGGGCGTCGCCGTGGCCGGCGCGCAGGGCGCGGCGGGCGTAGTAGGCGAAGTTCGCCTGGCCGCGCTTGGGGGTGGAGATCCAGTCGTGGGCCTCCTGGGCGAGCAGGCCGGGGATCTCCTGGATCTTCCCGGCCGCGCTCGCCAGCAGCTGGAGCTTGGCGGCCCGCTCGAAGAGCAGGGCGAGGGTGCAGGCCTCCTCGACCGTACCCGTGGCGACCAACTGGCCGTGGTGGGCGAGCAGCAGGGCGCGCTTGTCGCCGAGGGCCGCGGAGATGATCTCGCCCTCCTCGTTGCCGACCGGGATGCCGGGCCAGGTCTCCAGGAACGCGCAGTCGTCGTACAGCGGGCACATGTCCATGTGCGAGACCACGAGCGGGGTCTCCAGCATGGACAGCGCGGAGATGTGCAGCGGGTGGGTGTGGATGATGCAGTTGACGTCGGGTCGGGCACGGTAGACCCAACTGTGGAAGCGGTTGGCCGGGTTGGCCATGCCGTCGCCCTCCAGGACGGTGAGGTCCTCGTCGACGAGCAGCAGGTTGTCCTCGGTGATCTCGTCGAAGCCGAGGCCCAGCCGCTGGGTGTAGTAGGTGCCGGGGCGTTCGGCGCGGGCGGTGATCTGCCCGGCGAGGCCGGAGTCGTGCCCGGCGTCGAACAGGATGCGGCAGGTGAGCGCGAGCTTCTGGCGCACCGTCCAGTCGTTGTCGGGTATCGCGGTCTGCATCCGGTGGTGGGCGAGTTCCACCAGTTCGGACTTGCCGGCCTCGAAGGTGTCGGTCATGGCCGTGGCTCTCCTCGGTGACGTGACGCGGTGGTGTCGCGTACGGTCGGGTGCGGTCAGGTGCGGCTGGCGTGCCTGTGGTTGTGCCTGCGGGTGTTCCTACGGGCGTGCCGCAACCGGGTGACACCTCGTTCACTGTAGGACACAAGGTGTCCTGCGTCCATGTCGCCTGCCGGAGAGGGCAGTTCAGCCGGCGGACCGGTGCTGGTGTCGTCGCTGGAACTGCCGGTGCCGTCGCCGCCGTCGGGCGAGCGCGATCAGCGCCGCGCACAGCGCGGTGGCGGCCAGCAGGAGCAGCCAGTTGCGCAGGTACGGCAGCGGTAGCACCGTCGGGTTGCCGGAGTCGCGGCCCGCCCGCAGGACGGCGGGCAGGCCGACGGCGGTCAGCGCGGCGGCCACCACCAGCCAGCCGCGCAGCACCCAGCCGGGGGCCGGGCCTGGCGCGCGGAGGGCCGGGCCCGCTGCGCGGAGTGCGGCCGCCACGGCGGCGCCCGCCAGGCAGGCCAGCGGCAGCCACAGCCCGTCGTGCAGGACCAGGGCGCCGACGGCCCACCACAGCACCCCCGCGGGCTCGGTGACGTAGGCGTCGTCGAGCAGCCCGTACAGGCCGACGCCGGTCAGCGTCAGCCCGGCCGCCAGGGCCGCCCCGCGCAGCCAGGTCGCGAGCGCGGTCATGCCAGCACCTCGATCCGGGCCACCCACTTGGTCTGCAGCACGCCGGGCCGGTTCGGCGCGATGATCC
The DNA here is from genome assembly GCF_042738155.1 of Kitasatospora sp. NPDC059088. Classification (NCBI taxonomy): domain Bacteria; kingdom Bacillati; phylum Actinomycetota; class Actinomycetes; order Kitasatosporales; family Streptomycetaceae; genus Kitasatospora; species Kitasatospora sp. NPDC059088. The sequence goes on from NZ_JBHYGR010000103.1 coordinate 31,761, forward strand.
GCGCGGGGAAGCCGTGGTCCGCGCTGAGCTCCTCGCCGTCCACCCGCAGCGCCAGCAGGGTGAGCGGGTCGGCGGCGTACGGGGCGGGCAGCTCGGACACCCGGTACGGCCCCTCGGCCTCCAGCGAGGTGACCCGTACGGCCGCTCCCGGCGGCGCCCCGGCCCGCGCCAGCAGGTCCGCCACCCGGACCCCGCCCCACCGGGCGCTCACGCTCCAGCCCTCGACGCAGGCGATCGGCAGCACCGCCTCGTGCTGGGGGAGTCGGCGCAGCTCGGCGAGCCCGATCCGGAACGGCCGGGGGCCGTCGACCACCAGCCGCCAGTCGGCGGGCACGGTCACCGTCCCGGCCTGGGCGGCCGTACGGTTGACCGGCAGGCCGCCCGCCCCCTGGCCCGGGCGGCGCGGGGCCAGCAGGTCCACCGCGCGCAGCCAGGGCACGCTCTGCCCGGCGGTGGTGAGCGTCACCGCGCCGACGGCCGCTCCCACGGCGGTCAGGAACCCCCGGCGCCCGGCCACCGCCGGGGTACCCCGGGCGCGCCAGTGCCGGGCGACGAGCGGTGCCTTGACGGCCAGGTGGACCAGCAGGCCGCCGATCGCGAGCCAGGCCAGCCAGAAGTGGGTCTGGCGGAACGGGAACGGCCAGGGGTACCACTGGAGCGTGTTCAGGAGACCGGTGCACAGCTCCAGCAGCACGGCCGCCACCAGGACGGCGATGCCCAGCCGCTCCAGGGCGTGCAGCACGCTGCGGGCCGGCGGCCAGTCGAACAGCCGGGGGTAGACCGTCCACAGCTTCGCGCCGGTCAGCGGGATCGCGGCGATGCCGCTGATCACGTGCAGTCCCTGGGTGATCCGGTACCCGTCCACGGGGCGGGAGGGCAGGCGCGGTGCGAGCCAGTGCGGCGGGTCCTGGAGGAGGTGGCTGGTCAGGCCGGTCAGGAAGCAGACCAGCAGGGCCGCGCCGAGCCACCGGCCGAGCACGACGGCCGTGCGCGGCTCGTGCAGCGCGGAGGTGAACGCGCCGTCGCGGAAGGGGCCGCGTCGCAGGGAGTCGGGCGGGGGAGGGAGCGGGCGGTCGAGGCGGCGCCGGGCACCGGAGGGCTTGGAATCCACCCGTCCATCGAAGCGCGCCGGACGTGCCGTGAGGTGCTGCGGCGTCCTTACGGAATGCGAACGGCGCCGCCCAGGGGGAGGCCCGGTGGGGCCGCGAGGGCCCTCGGTGTTCGGTCTTGGGGAACCGGACCGTGCCCGTTTCGGTGGGGCGAAACGGGCCGGCACCGGGAGCCTCATGCTCGTCACGGCTGCCAACGTTCCGCCAACGAATTACCGATGCCCCGCCGGTGACGGAAGTCTGGTGTGACGAAAGCCTGGTGACGAATGGTCACCGCACGTAGGGTCCACCCATGAACGACGAGATCACGACCACGTTCGGCAACAGGTTCTACTCGTTCGACGGTCGGATTCTGGAGATCTTCGGCAGTGACCCCATCCGCTTCCACGTCCGGTACCTGCACCTGAGCGTCACCGGCCCGGACCGGAAGGGGAAGCGGACGGTGGAGATCGCGCACGGCCGGCCGGAGGCGCCGGGGGCCCGCTACGTCTGGACGTACACGGCCGCCGAATGGGAGCAGGCCCAGGGCCTGGTCGAGCTGCTGGAGGCGGTGCAGGCGGCCGTCGACTCCGCTGCTGCTGCCGCCGTCTCCGGCCCCGGCCCCGGGCCCGGAGACGGTCCCGGTTCCGGTTCCGGGCCGGGGTGATGCGGCCATCGGGTCGACATGCCCGTACCCACCCGCTCCCCGGGTCGTTGCTCCTGGCACGCAGGGACCGATCCCTCGTCAGGGCGGCCGGACCGACGGGCAGCGAGCCGCGGCAGCCGAGCTGAGGCAAGCGAGCTGCGGGAAGCGGAAGCGAACGAGGGGTGCGACATGGGGCGAATCACGAGGCGGGGCTTCGTCGCGGGCACGGCGGCGGCACTCGGAGGGCTGGCCGCGGCCGGCCCGGCGCTCGCCGCAGGCCGGGGCGGGCCGCAGCATAAGCCCCTGCGGGCGACGACTGAACGGCGGGACGGCGCGCGGGACTTCCGCGGTGTCTGGCTGGCGACGGTGGCCAACCGGGACTGGCCCTCCCGGCCCGGCCTCACCGCGGAGGCCCAGCGCGCCGAGCTCCTCACCCTGCTCGACCAGGCGCAGGAGCGGCGGCTGAACGCGGTTCTGCTCCAGGTCCGCCCCACCGCGGACGCGCTGTGGCCGTCCCCGTACGAGCCCTGGTCGGCCTGGCTCACCGGGGTGCAGGGCCAGGACCCCGGCTGGGACCCGCTGGGCACCGCCGTCCAGGAGGCGCACCAGCGCGGCCTGGAACTGCACGCCTGGTTCAACCCGTACCGGATCGCGACCCACGACGACCCCTCGCGGCTCGTCCCGACGCACCCCGCCCGGGTCCACCCCGACTGGGTGGTGAGCTACGGCGGGCGGCTCCACTACAATCCGGGCCTGCCGGAGGTCCGCAGCTTCGTGCAGGACGCCGTGCTCGACGCCGTACGCCGCTACGACGTCGACGGCGTCCACTTCGACGACTACTTCTACCCGTACCCGGTCGCCGGGCAGCGCTTCGACGACGACGCGGCCTACGCCCGGTACGGGGCGGACTTCCCGGACCGGGGCGCGGGGGGGGGGGGGCCCCAACACACCCCCGGGGGGGGGGGGCGGGCCCCCCGGCAAGGGGGCCCACCCCC
>NZ_JBHYGR010000104.1:0-34207 GCF_042738155.1 Kitasatospora sp. NPDC059088
TACTGCAGGGGGGACCCTGTGGGAGAGTAGGACGCCGCCGAACAATCATTCAGAAGAGCCCCCGCCGGGTGAACCGGGCGGGGGCTCTTCTGTTGTAGGGTCAACGTGCATTGTCGTGACACAGGACAGGAGGACCCGGGTGGAGGTCCAGGAGACGCGGGTCCAGACCGATCGCGTCCTCACCATCCCCAACCTGCTGAGCATGGGCCGGCTGGTCGGTGTTCCGGTTTTTCTCTGGCTCATTCTGTGGCCCGTCTTCGGCGGGCCGAAGAACGACGGGTGGGCGCTGCTGATCCTGATGCTCAGCGGAATCAGCGACTACCTGGACGGAAAGCTCGCCAGGCGGTGGGGGCAGATCAGCCGGGTGGGGCAGCTGCTGGATCCGCTGGCCGACCGGCTCTATGTGCTGTCCACGCTCGTCGGATTGACGTGGCGTGAGTTCCTGCCGTGGTGGGTGACGGCGATTCTGCTGGCCCGTGAGGTCTTCATCGCCTCGTTGCTGCCCATTCTGAACCGGCACGGTTACGGGCCGCTCCAGACGAGTTTCCTCGGCAAGGCCGCGACCTTCAATCTGATGTACGCGTTTCCGCTTCTCCTGCTCGGCGGCATCGACAGCTGGATCGCGCGGCCGGCCGAGGTGGTGAGCTGGGCCTTCATCTGGTGGGGGACCACGCTGTACTGGTGGTCGGCGATCCTTTACGCGGTGCAGGCGCGGCAGATCATCAAGGCGGGTCCCGCGGGCTCGGCGTCCACAGTCTGAGACGTGATCTGAGAGAAGTCCCACGCCGTCCCGGTGCGTCGGACGATACCTTCCGGGTAGAGAACCCTCTGGAACGGTTTGATGGACCTGCAGGTCCACCACCGCGAAGGAGGACGCACCCGTAATGAAAGCCGTAGTAATGGCAGGGGGCGAGGGCACCCGACTCCGCCCGATGACCTCCAGCATGCCGAAGCCGCTGCTTCCGGTCGCGAATATGCCGATCATGGAGCACGTGCTTCGGCTGCTGAAGCGGCACGGCCTCTCCGACACCGTCGTCACCGTGCAGTTCCTGGCGTCACTCGTCAAGAACTACTTCGGTGACGGCGAGGAACTGGGCATGCACCTCACGTATGCCCATGAGGAGACGCCACTAGGCACTGCGGGGAGTGTCAAGAACGCCGAGGACGCGCTCAAGGACGACTCCTTTCTGGTGATCTCCGGTGACGCGCTGACCGACTTCAATCTCTCCGAATTGATCGACTTTCACCGCAGTAAGAACGCACTGGTCACGGTCTGTCTCACCAGGGTGCCGAATCCCCTGGAGTTCGGAATCACGATCACCGACGAGGACGGCCGGGTCGAGCGCTTCCTGGAGAAGCCGACCTGGGGCCAGGTCTTTTCCGACACGGTGAACACCGGTATCTACGTGATGGAGCCGGAGGTCTTCGACTACGTCGCCGCGGGTGAGTCCGTGGACTGGTCGAGTGACGTCTTCCCGCAGCTGTTGAAGGAGGGCAAGCGGGTCTACGGCTACGTCGCCGAGGGCTACTGGGAGGACGTGGGCACCCACGAGAGCTACGGCAAGGCCCAGGCGGACGTCCTGGAGGGCAAGGTCGAGGTCGAGCTCGACGGCTTCGAGATCTCGCCGGGCGTCTGGGTGGCCGAAGGGGCGGAGGTGGACCCGGAGGCGGTGCTGCGCGGGCCGCTGTACATCGGGGACTACGCCAAGGTCGAGGCCGGCGTGGAGATCCGCGAGCACACCGTGCTGGGCAGCAACGTGGTGGTCAAGCGCGGCGCCTTCCTGCACAAGACGGTGGTGCACGACAACGTCTACGTCGGACCGCAGAGCAATCTGCGCGGCTGCGTGGTCGGCAAGAACACCGATGTGATGCGGGCCGCGCGGATCGAGGACGGCGCGGTGATCGGGGACGAGTGCCTGATCGGCGAGGAGTCGATCATCGGGGCCAACGTCCGGGTCTACCCGTTCAAGACCATCGAGGCCGGCGCCGTCGTCAACACCTCGGTGATCTGGGAGTCGCGCGGCCAGGAGCACCTCTTCGGGCTCCGCGGCGTCTCCGGCATCCTCAACGTCGAGATCACCCCGGAGCTGGCCGTGCGGCTGGCGGGCGCGTACGCCACGACCTTGAAGAAGGGGGCCACCGTCACCATTGCGCGTGACCACTCGCGTGGTGCCCGTGCGCTCAAACGGGCGATGATCTCGGCGCTGCAGACCTCCGCGATCGACGTCCGCGACCTGGAGAACGTGCCGATGCCGGTGGCCCGGCAGCACACCGCGCGGGGGAGCGCGGGCGGGATCTTCCTGCGGACCACGCCGGGTGTGCCGGACTCGTTGGACATCCTCTTCTTCGACGAGCGCGGGGCGGACCTCTCGCAGGCCGGGCAGCGCAAGCTCGACCGGGTCTACGCACGTCAGGAGTACCGGAGGGCGTTCCCGGGCGAGATCGGGGACCTGACCTTCCCGTCCAGCGTGTTCGACTCCTACGCGGGCAACCTGCTGCGGGCGGTGGACACCACCGGGGTCCGGGAGGCCGGGTTGAAGGTGGTGGTGGACACCGCGCACGGCAGTGCCGGGCTGGTCTTGCCCAGCATCCTCGGCCGGCTCGGGGTGGAGGCGCTGACCGTCTCCAGCGGGCTGGACGAGGCGCGGCCGACCGAGGACGCGGAGACCCGGCGGGCCGGGCTGGCCAGGCTCGGCGAGCTGGTGGCCTCCTCGCGGGCGGCCTTCGGGGTGCGGTTCGACCCGGTCGGCGAGCGGGTCGCCTTCGTGGACGAGCTCGGTCGGGTGATCGACGACGACCGGGCGCTCCTGGTGCTGCTGGACCTGGTCGCGGCGGAGCGGCGCAGCGGGCAGGTGGCGCTGCCGGTGACCACGACCCGGATCGCCGAGCAGGTCGCGGCGTACCACGGGACCCAGGTCATCTGGACCACGACCACGCCGGACGACCTCGCGAAGGCGGCCTCCGCCGAGGGCACGGTGTTCGGCGGGGACGGGCGCGGCGGCTTCGTGGTGCCCGAGTTCAGCGGGGTGCTGGACGGCGCCGCGGCCTTCGTCCGGCTGGTCGGCCTGGTGGCGCGGACCCAGCTCACGCTGAGCCAGATCGACGCGCGGATCCCGCAGGCGCACATCCGGCGGCGGGACATCGCGACGCCGTGGGCGGCGAAGGGCATGGTGATGCGTTCGGTGGTGGAGGCGGCCGGCAGCCGGCGGCTGGACACCACGGACGGTGTCCGGGTCGTCGAGGCGGACGGGCGCTGGACGCTGGTGCTGCCGGATCCGGCCGAGGCGGTCACCCACCTGTGGGCCGAGGGTCCGGACGACGAGGCCACCGATGCCCTGCTGGACGAGTGGGCGGCGGTGGTGGAGGGCGCGGGGCGGTGACGTCCTGAGCGGACGGCCCCCTGAACGGCGGGGCGTGCGGAGCCATCCGCACGCCCCGTTGTCCGTTTTCACCTCATTCGGAATGGTCCGTCGCTTTCCGTCCATGTGTATGGCGTGTGTGCAGCTCAGGGGCCGTGCGCAGGGCCCTCCGCCGTCGTGGGACGATGGTCCGCATGCCAGCGACGCCGACGCCGAGTGCTCCGAACGGGCGGTACAACCGCCCCGACGCCTCGATGTCCCTGCTGACCAACGTGATGGACCACAGCCTGGACGAGGGCTACGCCGAGGCGGCCGCGGCCCGGGGCGGTGAGCACGACAGCCGGATACCCCGCACGCTGCGCGGACTGCTGACGCTCGGCGCCGGACTGGCGCTGGTCGGAACCGTGGTCACCGTCGGCGCGGTGAACGCGCACAAGGCGGAACCGACGCTGGCCAAGGAACGGGACGCGCTGATCCACCGGATCAACGACAGCAACGGCTCGGCGGACCGCCTGCAGAAGGAGGTCCAGGACCTGCGGCGCAAGGTCGACGACACCCAGCAGCAGGCGCTGGCCTCCGGGGACGGCGGCAGCAGCGGCCTGACCGGTGAGGTCGGGCTGGGGGAGGTCACCGGGCCCGGGGTGAAGCTGGTCCTGGAGGACGCGGCCGGAACCGGCGGCGGGGGCAACGTCGACCCCCGGGCCGGGCAGGGCTTCTCCAACAGCGGCCGGCTGCGCGACCGGGACCTGCAACTGGTGGTGAACGGTCTGTGGGGATCCGGGGCGGAGGCCGTCTCGATCAACGGCCAGCGGCTGACCGCGCTGTCCGCGATCCGGGCGGCCGGTGAGGCCGTGCTGGTGGACAACCGGCCGCTCGTGCCGCCGTACAACATCCAGGCGATCGGGGACGGGCCGAAGCTCCTCACCGCCTTCGAGAACGACATGGCCGGGCAGTACCTGCGGCTGCTGGAGGAGAAGTACGGCATCAAGTCGACGCTCTCCACCCAGAAGAGCCTGACCCTGCCGGCGGCGGTCGGCGTGTCGCTGCGGAGCGCCCAGCCCGTCACGCCCGAGGCCTCGCCGACCGGGTCCGCGTCGGCGTCCCCGTCAGCCGGTCCGTCGGCCGGTCAGAGCGGGACGCCGTCGAGCGTCCCGGGAACCTCGGAGAGCCCCGCCGCGTCCGTTTCACCGTCCGCGCCCGGTGCCGGGCCGTCCCCGAAGCGGCGGCCGTCCGGCGGATCGACCAAGACCACCACAGGGACAGGAGCAGCTAGACCGTGATTGCCGTACTGGGTCTCGTGATCGGGGTGGTCGTCGGGCTCTTCGTCCAACCCGAGGTGCCCGACGCCGTCGTGCCGTACCTGCCGATCGCGGTGGTGGCGGCGCTGGACGCGGTGTTCGGCGGCGTCCGGGCGATGTTGGACGGGATCTTCAACGACAAGGTCTTCATCGTCTCGTTCCTGTCGAACGTGGTGGTCGCCGCGCTGATCGTCTTCCTGGGCGACCAGCTGGGTGTCGGTTCGCAGCTGTCCACGGGTGTGGTCGTCGTCCTCGGCATCCGCATCTTCTCCAACGCGGCCGCGATCCGGCGCCATGTCTTCCGTGCCTGAGCAGGGCCGCGGGGCGGCGGCGGAGGAGCCGGCGGAGGCAGCGGCGCCGGCGGTCGAGGAGACCGTCGCGGAGCCGGGCGGGAAGGCGGCCGGGAAAACTCCGGAGGAGTCGCCGGGGAAGGCCGTCGAGGAGGCCTCGGCGGTGGCCGGGGCCGGCCGGGACGAGCCCGGAGCTGCGGGGGAGTCGGAGAAGTCTGACGCTGAGGCTGAGCTTGAGACCGTGTCCGCGGCGCCGCCGTCGCCGGTGCGGCTGACGAAGACGCCCGTCGAGGCCGAGGCCGAGGCCGGCACCGACGAGCCGTCGGAAGCAGCGGAGCCGGCGGCCGTCGAGGAGTCGGAGGCCGCCGAGGAGCCGCCCGCCGGGGACCGGAACGCCGGTCGGCGGCGGTTGAAGGCGGCGGTCTGGCCGCCGCGGCTGTCGCGCGGGCAGCTGGTGGTGGCGCTGCTGCTGTTCTCGCTCGGGCTGGGGCTGGCGATCCAGGTGCGGTCGACCAACGACCACCACAACCAGCTGCGCGGGGCCCGCCAGGAGGACCTGGTCCGGATCCTCGACGAACTGGACAGCCGTCAGCAGCGTCTACAACAGGAGAAGGCCGAGCTCGAGCAGTCCCTGGGCAAGTTGGAGAACAGCTCCAACCAGGCCAAGGAGGCCCAGGAGCAAACCAGGAAGAAGATGACCGAACTGGGTGTGCTGGCCGGTACGGTCAAAGCCACTGGTCCGGGCATCGTCCTCACGGTCGATGACCCCCAAGGGCAGGTGAAGGCGGATATGCTGCTGGACACCCTGCAGGAACTTCGAGCGGCGGGGGCGGAGGCGATTCAGATCAACGATGTGCGCGTGGTGGTCAACACCTACTTCACCGACCTGTCGGGCGGTGGGGTGCAGATCGACGGGAAGAAGGTCTCGCAGCCCTATCGGTTCACCGTCGTGGGGAACCCGCAGGACCTGACGCCCGCGCTGAACATCCCGGGGGGCGTCGTGCGCACCCTGGAGAGCCACCAGGCGCGGGCGACGATCACCCAGCAGCAGAAGGTGGTCGTGGACGCCCTGGTGGATCTGAAGACGCCGCAGTACGCCAAGCCGGCTTCGAAGTGACGGGGCGCTCGACGAACGGCCCGTCACGGGCCCGCGGCACCCGGTGCGGGGTGTCGTCGTCGCGTGGGGGAGACTGGTTCGCACCAGTACGCTCCGTAGCACCAACCGCAACACCACACGTCGGAGTACCACTCCAGCAGGCCCGAGCCGCAACCGGGCCCGCAGCCTGTCCGAGGTTCTCACCCTGCCCCGCGGGCGGGTCTGTCACACGCAAGGGGATTCGCCCGTGAGTTTCTTCTCGAAGTTGTTCGGTCGCAACAAGGGCCGCGACGCGGCCGCCGTCGAGGCGCCGACCGCCCGGCACCGCCGGTCGGAGGACGAGCCCGCGGTGCCGGGCATGCGCCCCGCCCCCGAGGCCGGTCAGTACGCCGGTCAGCAGCTGTACCGGGACGGTGCCGCGCAGTACGCCGGGAATCCGGCGGGCTACGGCGCGTCGGTTGACCCCTCCGGCGACCCGCGCATAGGTTTCCCGTCAGGACCCTCAACCTCTGGTGGAGGGTTTGCCCCGGACCCGTACGCCGGGCACAACCCGTCGGGTGTGCCGCGCCAGGAGGCTGTGAACATGGCTGGCCCCACTCCGTGCCCCAGGTGCGGCAACCAGAACCCGGCCGCGGCCCGCTTCTGTTCCAACTGCGGTACGGCGCTGCGCGGCGGCCTGCTGCCGGAGGGGGCGGCGGAGACCACCTCGACGATCTCGATCTCCGGGCTGGAGTCCTACGACCCCTCCGCCACCACCGGCACCGGTACCACGCCGGCGCTGTCGGCCGAGGTGCTGTCGGCGATCGACGCGCTGCCACCGGGCTCGGCGCTGCTGATCGTCCAGCGCGGTCCGAACTCGGGCAGCCGGTTCCTGCTGGACTCGGACGTCACCACGGCGGGGCGTCACCCGCAGGGTGACATCTTCCTGGACGACGTCACGGTCTCCCGCCGCCACGTGGAGTTCCGCCGCACCCCGGCCGGATTCAGCGTCGCGGACGTGGGCAGCCTGAACGGCACCTACGTCAACCGGGAGCGGATCGACGAGGTGCCGCTGAACAACGGCGACGAGGTGCAGATCGGGAAGTACCGGCTGGTGTTCTTCGCCGGCCACAACCGGGGGTACTGAAACCAACGTCGGCGGGAGCCCGAGTGAATACGAATACTCCTTCCTCTTCTCTCGGGGCGGCCAACCCTGCGTCGTCGTCCGGTCCGCAGGCGGACCGCGGCGGGCGCGGGGTGGTCGCGGCCCCCAGGCAGCCGGTCCGTCCGGACCGGCCCGCCGGCCGCCGGCGCGGCGGTGACGAACTGCTGAGCATCGGCGCGGTGCTGGCCTTCCTGCGCGACGACTTCCCCGAGGTGACCATCTCCAAGATCCGCTTCCTGGAGGCGGAGGGGCTGGTCGAGCCGCAGCGCACCCCCTCGGGGTACCGCAAGTTCAGCCCCGCCGACGTGGAGCGGCTGGCCTACGTCCTGCGGATGCAGCGGGACCACTACCTGCCGCTGCGGGTGATCCGCGAGCACCTGGACGCGATCGAGCGCGGTGAGGCCCCGCCCGCGCTGCCGGCCGCCGACGCCCGGCCCGGCCCGCTGGAGGAGGCCGACCGCGAGCTGGTGGCCTCGGCCGAGGTCGCCTCCGGGGTCCGGCTGGGGCGGGCCGAACTGCTGGCCGCCGCCGGGGCGGGGGAGCCCGAACTGGCCGAGTGGGAGGCGTACGGGCTGGTCATGCCGGGCCCAGACGGCGGGTACGACGGGGAGGCGCTCCAGGTGGCCCGGCTGGTGGCCGAACTCGGCCGGTACGGGCTGGAGCCGCGGCACCTGAGGGCGATGAAGGCGGCGGCGGACCGCGAGATCGCCTTGGTGGAGCAGGTGGTGGCGCCGCTGCGCCGGCACCGGAACCCGCAGACCCGGGCGCACGCGGAGGCCACCGCGCGGGAGCTGGCCACGCTGTCCGTACGGCTGCACGCGGCCATGGTCCAGGCCGGTCTGCGACCCCGGTCCTAGACCGTGGGGACGCCCTCCGCGGGCCCGGTGCACCGCGCTGACCAGCGGCGTCGGCCCTGCGCTTTCATATCCGGGGTCGGAGCCATAGGGTTGCCTGTGTGAATGAGCTCGACGTCGTGGGTGTCCGGGTGGAGATGCCTTCCAACCAGCCGATCGTGCTGCTTCGGGAGGTCGGGGGAGATCGATACCTGCCGATCTGGATCGGCCCCGGCGAGGCGACCGCGATCGCCTTCGCCCAGCAGGGCATGACTCCGGTGCGCCCGCTGACGCACGACCTGTTCAAGGACGTCCTGGAAGCGCTTGGCCAGCAGCTCACCGAGGTCCGGATCACCGACCTGCGGGAGGGCGTGTTCTACGCCGAGCTGGTCTTCACCGGCGGGGTCGAGGTGAGCGCCCGGCCGTCCGACGCGATAGCGCTGGCCCTGCGCACCGGCACGCCGATCTACGGGAGCGAGGAGGTGCTCGCGGAGGCGGGCATCGCGATCCCGGACGAGCAGGAGGACGAGGTCGAGAAGTTCCGCGAGTTCCTCGACCAGGTGTCGCCCGAGGACTTCGGGGGCGGCGGCCCGCAGTAGGGCGAACGGCGGACGGGGCTGGTCAGCCCTTTTGCATGCCGTTTTGCCAAAATCCGTCCACCTACCCACACTAGGGGCACGAAAAACCACTCTCCTGAGTGATGTGGTTTGTCTGGCCCGGCGTGGCGATCGTTGACGGGTCATAGGGGACTGCCTACCGTCAGGAGTGGCTGTCCGGGTGGCCGATGCCCGCAGTCGGTTGCCCGCAGCACGAGTGGACGGAGGTAGGCATGAGCAGCACCGGCGATGACGCGGCCGTGGGAGGCCTGTGCTCCGTGCACGTGCCGCGCACCGCTCGCACCGTGTCGGACCTGCCCAGGATGAGCAGGTTCCCGGCCGTGCAGCCGGGCCAGCCCGCGATCGAGCGGCTGGCCCCGACGTCCGAACTGGTCGGCTTCCGCGGCCCGACGGCCTGTGCGGCGGCCGGCATCACGTACCGACAGCTGGACTACTGGGCCCGCACCGGGTTGTTGGAGCCCAGCGTCCGCACGGCGTACCCGGCGACCAGTCAGCGGCTCTACAGCTTCCGCGACGTGCTGCTGTTGAAGATCGTCAAGCGGCTGCTCGACGCCGGCGTCTCATTGCAGAACATCCGGGTGGCCGTCGCCCATCTGCAGGCGGCCGAGCAGGCCGACCTGGCCGGGCTGACGCTGATGTCCGACGGCGCGACGGTGTACGAGTGCACCACGCCGCAGCAGGTGGTCGACCTGTTGAAGGGCGGTCAGGGCGTGTTCGGCATCGCGGTCGGAGCGGTCTGGCGGGAGCTGGAGTCGACCCTCGGGCGGCTGCACGCGGAGCGGACCGACACCGGTGAGACGCTGGTCGGTGACGATCCGGCGGACGAACTGGCGCAGCGGCGCAACCGGGCGGTCTGACCGGCAGCACTTCCACGGGGCCGTGGGCAGGAACGGGGAACCGTTCCGGCCCACGGCCTCGTCGTGTTGCCTGGTGAAACGATCGAGGGAGGGGCACGTGAAGGTCGGCACCGGGATATCGGAGTTGCTGCGGCGTCGGGCCGGCGGGGTGCGGGCGCGGCTGCGGGAGCGCCGTACGCAGCGCAGGGTCTTCCAGGCGACGACGCTGCTCTGCTCGCTCGCGCTGGCGCCCAGCGCCTGGCTGTGGGTCGGGGCGGGGGACCGGGTGGGCACCGTGGAGAGCGCGCCCTCGGCTCCGGTGGCGGTGGTCTTCGGCGCCGGGCTGGACCAGGGCAAGCCGTCGCCGTACCTGGAGCACCGGCTGGTGGCGGCACTGGACCTGTACCGGGAGGGCAAGGTCAAGGCCATCCTGGTGACCGGGGACAACGGGCGGATCGAGTACGACGAGCCGGACGCGATGTACCGCTACCTGACCGAGCACGGCGTCCCCGGGGACCGGGTGGTGCGGGACTACGCGGGCTTCGACACCTGGAACTCCTGCACCAGGGCGCACCGGATCTTCGGGGTGGACCGCGCGGTGCTGGTCAGCCAGGACTTCCACGTCCGTCGGGCGCTGGCGCTGTGCGAGGCGGCGGGGATCCGCTCGTACGCGGTCGGCGTGCCGGAACTGCACGACACCACCTGGCTGTACGGCGGGCTGCGGGAGGTCGCCGGGGCGGGCAAGGCGGCCGTGAACGTCTGGCTGCGGCCGGACCCGGCGTTCCTCGGGCCCAAGGAGGACGGCATCCCGAAGGCGCTGGCGGAGGCCGCGAAGCAGTAGCCGGGGGGCGTGGGCGGGCGCCGGGCGTCGGCCGGGACCTCGGCCGGGTTCGTACGCACTGTCGGACCCGTGCGCGATGATCGGCGGGTGCGATCTCTGCCGAGCATCATCCACCTCGACATGGACGCCTTCTTCGCGGCGGTGGAGCAGGCGGCCAAGCCGAGCCTGCGCGGGAAGCCGGTGGTCGTCGGCGGGCTCGGCGGGCGCGGGGTGGTCTCCACGGCCTCGTACGAGGCGCGGCGGTTCGGGGTGCACTCGGCGATGCCGATGGCCCAGGCGCGGCGGCTGTGCCCCAACGCGGCCTTCCTGTCCGGGCGGTTCGAGGCGTACCGGCAGAACAGCGAGATCGTGATGGGACTGCTGCGCCAACTGTCGCCGCTGGTGCAGCCGTTGAGCCTGGACGAGGCCTTCGTCGACCTGATGGCCGGTCCGTACGGCCCGGTGCTGTCGGAGGCGGACCACGAGACCGGGGAGCGGCTGGTGCTGGCCCTGGCGGAGGACCTCAGGGCGGACATCCAGCGTCTCACCGGGCTGACCGGTTCGGTGGGGGCGGCGGGCTCCAAGCTGATGGCGAAGATCGCCTCCGAGCAGGCCAAGCCGGACGGGCTGGTGCTGGTCGAGCCGGGGCAGGAGCGGGCCGTGCTCGGCCCGATGCCGGTCCGGGCGCTGCCCGGGATCGGGCCGGCCACCGAGCAGGTGCTGCGCCGGGCCGGGTTGAGCACGGTGGCGGACCTCGCGGAGGCGGGGGAGGCGGAGCTGGTCCAGCTGCTCGGGCGGGCGCACGGCACCGGGATCTTCCACATGTCGACAGGGCTGGACGACCGGCCGGTGGTGGCCGACCAGGATGCCAAGTCCGTCTCGGTGGAGGACACCTACGAGGTGGACCTGGCTGACCGGGACCGGGTGCTGCGGGAGGTGGAGGCGCTCGCCGGGCGCTGCGTCCGGCGGCTGCGCTCGGCCGGGCGCTCGGGCCGAACGGTGGTGCTCAAGGTGCGGCGGTTCGACTTCTCGACGCTGACCCGCTCGGAGACCCTGGGCGGGCCCACCGACGACGCTGCGGTGATCACGGCGACGGCCCGGCGCCTCGCCGAGCAGGTGGACATCACCGGCGGGGTGCGGCTGCTCGGGGTGGGCGTGGCCCAACTGGCCGACTACACCCAGGAGGACCTCTTCGCGCAGGCGCTGCGGGAGGAGGCGGCGGAGCACGCCGAGGTGGCCGAGGCGGCGGTGGCCGAGGAGGAGCCGGAGGAGGTCGTGGTGCGGCGCTGGATGCCCGGACAGGACGTCCGGCACGCCGAGCTGGGGCCGGGGTGGGTCCAGGGCAGCGGAGTGGGGCGGGTGACGGTGCGGTTCGAGACGCCGTGGAGCGGGCCGGGCCGGGTGCGGACCTTCGCGGTGGACGATCCGGCGCTGGAGCCGGCCCGGCCGCTGTCGCTGCGGCAGCCGGAGGAGCCGGACGCGGACGGGGCTGAGGCGTAGGGGGCTGAGGGACGGTGCCCGAGGCGGGCGGGCGCGGTAGCGGCCCGGGAACGCGGAACGGCCCCACCCGGTAGGAAGTACCGGGTGGAGCCGCATACCGTGCCGGGCCCCGGACGGTCGCGATGCCCTCGCGACCGGGCGGAGGCCCGGGCCCGCGCGTCCTGTCCCTGAACGCGCGGGCCGGACGCCTCGTCAGGCGTCGGTCTTGGCCAGCTCGGGGCTGGAGTCCTGCCGGGCCGCGCCGCCGGCGACGGTGACGGCCGGCTTGGTGGTGCGGATCAGGAAGGGGACGACGCCGGCGATGACGCAGACGACGGCCGTGACCCAGAACGCGTGCTTGTAGGCGTCCAGGGTGGGCAGCAGCACCGGGATCTTGATCGGGAGCTTCATGGTGTCGCCGGTCAGGATGGCGGTCATCACGGCGGTGCCGATCGCGCCACCGACGGTGCGCAGCACGGAGTTCATGCCGTTGGCGATGCCGCTCTGCTCGACCGGGACGGCGCCGTTGATGAAGGCGGGCATCGCGGCGAAGGCGAGACCGATACCGAGGCCGAAGATCGCGGAAGCGGTGTAGATGTCGCCCTCGGCGCTGTGCCGCAGGGCCAGGTAGGCCATCGCGATCGCGCCGAGGACGCCACCGAGGACCAGCGGCAGGCGCGGGCCGCGGCGGGCGATCATCAGGGCGCCGATCGGGGCGGCGACCATCGAGCCGATCGCGGACGGCAGCAGCATCACACCGGCGTGCAGCACGGTCGCGGTGAAGCCGTAGTGGGCCAGCTTCTCCGGGGTCTGGGCGAAGTTGCTGATGACCATGAACGAGCCGTACATGCCGAAGCCGATCAGCAGGCCGGCCAGGTTGGTGAAGGCGACGGCCGGGCGGCCCATCATCTTGAGGTCCACCAGCGGGTGGGCGACCTTGGTCTCGATGACGCCCCAGATCAGGGCGACCACCGCGGCGACGGCGAACAGGCCGAGGGTCTTGGTGGAGGTCCAGCCCCAGTGGTTGCCCTGGCTGACCGCGACCAGCAGGGCGGAGAGCCAGCCGGCCAGGGTGAGCGCGCCGAGCGGGTCGGCGCCGCCCTCCTTGTCGGTCACCGGGTCGGTCGGGACCCGGAAGGCGACCAGGGCGATGGCGAGCAGGCCGAAGGCCAGGCCCATCCAGAAGATCGACTTGTAGTTCCAGTGCTCCAGCAGCAGGCCGGTCGCGACCAGGCCGAGGCCGGAGCCGACGCCCATCGAGGCGCTGATGGCGGCGACGCCGCCGGTCACCTTCTGCTTGGGCAGCTCGTCACGGACGATGCTGATCGCCAGCGGCATCACGCCACCGCCGGCGCCCTGGAGGACGCGGGCGACGATCAGCCAGGTGAAGGAGTGGGTGCAGACGGCCAGCGCCGAACCGGCGATCAGGCCGGCCAGCGAGATCAGCAGCATGGGCTTGCGGCCCCGGAGGTCGCCGAAGCGGCCCAGCAGGGGAGTCAGCACGGCCGCGGACAGCAGGTTGGCGGTCATCAGCCAGGTGATGTTCGACCCGGAGACGTCCAGTTCCTTGGCCAGCGACGGCAGGATCGGGACGACCGCGGTCTGCACCACGCTGAAGGACAGCATCGCCAGGATGAGGGCCGGCAGGACCCGGGCGTTGCTCTGCTTCTCGGCCGCAGTGGTGGGCTGTGGTGCCTCACTCACGGTTGCTTCCTCCCGTACATAGTGAATGAACTCAAGTAACTGTGCGGGTGGATAGTTCATGATGTCAAATATCGAGTGGTTAAGGTTTGGCAAAGTGGGGAACTACGGCGCAACACGAGGGCCCCGGACCGGAGTCCGGGGCCCTCGTGGAACGGGCGGAGATCGGGGAGGTCAGGCCAGCGGGCGCAGGGCGGCGGGCCGGGGGCCGTCGGCCGCGTGGACGAGCGCCTCGCCCGCCTCGGCCGGTGCGGTGGCGGCCGTGTCGTCGTGGACCTCGACGTGCTCGCGGCGGAGCTCGTCCCGGACCACCTCCTCCTCCGTGTAGCGCTCCACCACCAGGCGGACCCGCTCGATCGGGGCGAGGTACTTGCGGACCACCGGCCGCTCCTCACGGAGGGTCACCTCCTCGACCGCCTCGTCGATCTCCTTCTCGGTCAGCGAGGCCAGCTCGGCCTCGCCGACCGGCATCCGCTCCACCCGGACCCGCTCGCGGACCACCGGGACGCGGCGCTCGACCTGCTCGCTGGTCACGTACTTGCGCAGCTTCGCGGTGCCCAGCACGTGCCACTCGGTGGTGATGTCCAGCCGCTCCTCGCGGCAGGTGATCTCGACCGGGCCGCTGGGGGCCGAGGAGGCGGCGGTGCCGTTCGCGGCCGGGGTGGTCGCGGCGGGCTGCGGCTTCGGCTCGGCCAGGTGGGCGGCGGCCGGCGCGAGGACGGTGCCGTTGGCGATCGGTGCGGGGGTGCTGAGGGTCCGCACGTGGGCCTCCGTGGCGGTGTCGGTGCTGGTGTGGGTCGTGCCGGTGCTGGTCATGGTGGTCGTGCCCGTCGCGGTCGCGGTCGCGGCCGGGGCGGGGTCGGGGTCGGGGGAGTGGAAGGCGATCGGCTTGGCGGCCGCGGCGGCCGTGGTGGTGCCGAAGTCGAGGTCCGGCCGGTCGTCCCGGGCGGGCTCCGTGGTGGCCGGACGGCCGTCCGCGGGGGTGTCGAGGCCGTAGTAGCGGTAGAGCTGGAGCTCCTGGGCCGGCGACAGGTGCTGGCCCACGCCGAAGTCCGGCGAGTCCTTCACCAGCGACTTGTCGTACGGCACCCGGAGCTCCTCGCCGGAGAACTCGCTCGTGGTGAGCGGGACGAAGGCGTCCCGGCCGAAGATGCCGGTGCGGACGGCCGCCCACTCCGGATGCCCGGTGGCGTCGTCCAGGTACACCTCGTCCACCGTGCCGATCTTGTCCCCGTTGCGGTCGACCGCCTTGTGGCCGATGAGGTCCCTGGGGTCGATGTCGGTCTGCACTCTTTCCTCCAAGCGCTGCGCCTGCGGAACTCCCGCAGGTGAGGCGGCCGGAGCACCCGTCCCGTCCGCCACTTCACACCAAAAGCCATCAATCGGACGCGCGCGACCGGGGTGCGCCGGACGGGCTCCGCGCTGGGCCGTCCGGGGGACGCGCGTAGACCCGGAGTGACCGGACGCACCCGTGATCGGAAGCCCTCCCGCTGGTACCCTGGGCCGCGACCGCCGAGCCCGCTCGGGAGAGTCCCCGACAGTGAAAACCGCTGGTCGGGGCGCCGAAGGAGCAACTCCTCCCCGGAATCTCTCAGGCATCCGTACCGTGCGGGATAGGTCACTCTGGAAAGCAGGGCAGGACCGCCGGCGCGGGAGCCGACGATCACCACCCTCACCGACGGTGCAAGCCGACGGCGCGCCATCGCGCGGCGTGCGGGCGAAGCTCTCAGGTCCCGATGACAGAGGGGGAGGCCTTTCGGGTCCGCCCGCCCAGGTCGGTCCGCTGTCCGCAGCGGCGCGACCGGCCGGCGTGCGTACCCCCGCCGGTCCGTGACCAGGAGGCCTCGACCACCATGAACGCCCAGCCGAACGCGGGACGCCCCACCAGCGCCTCGACCCTCACCGAGCTTGAGCTGGCCAGCCCCTTCGAGAACCGCCACATCGGCCCCGACGCCGCCGCGCAGGAGAAGATGCTGGCCTCCGTCGGCTACGGCTCGCTGGACGAGCTCGCCGCCACCGCCGTTCCCGAGGCGATCCGCTCCATCACCGCCCTGGACCTGCCCGCCGGCCGCAGCGAGGCGCAGGTCCTCGCCGAGCTGCGCGAGCTGGCCGGCCGCAACCAGGTGCTCCAGCCGATGATCGGCCTGGGCTACTACGGCACCTTCACCCCGCCGGTGATCCTGCGCAACGTCATGGAGAACCCGGCCTGGTACACCGCGTACACCCCGTACCAGCCGGAGATCTCGCAGGGCCGCCTGGAGGCCCTGCTCAACTTCCAGACCCTGGTCTCCGACCTGACCGGTCTGCCCACCTCCGGCTCCTCGCTGCTGGACGAGGGCACCGCGGCCGCCGAGGCGATGGCGCTGGCCCGCCGCGTCACCAAGGTCAAGGGCGGCGTCTTCCTGGTCGACGCCGAGACCCTGCCGCAGACCGTCGCGGTGATCAACACCCGCGCCGTGCCGACCGGCGTCGAGGTCGTCGTCGCCGACCTGTCCGAGGGCATCCCGGCCGAGATCGCCGAGCGCGGCGTCTTCGGCGTGCTGCTGCAGTACCCGGGCGCCACCGGCGTGGTCCGCGACCTCACCGCGGTGATCGAGCAGGCGCACGGCCTGGGCGCGATCGTCGCCGTCGCCGCCGACCTCCTGGCGCTGACCCTGCTCAAGTCCCCGGGCGCGCTGGGCGCCGACATCGCCTGCGGCACCTCGCAGCGCTTCGGCGTCCCGATGGGCTTCGGCGGCCCGCACGCCGGCTACCTCTCGGTGCGCGCCGAGTACGCCCGCTCGCTGCCCGGCCGCCTGGTCGGCGTCTCCGTCGACGCCGACGGCAACCGCGCCTACCGCCTGGCCCTGCAGACCCGCGAGCAGCACATCCGCCGCGAGAAGGCCACCAGCAACATCTGCACCGCCCAGGTGCTGCTCGCCGTGATGGCCTCGATGTACGCCGTCTACCACGGCCCGGACGGCCTGGCCGACATCGCCCGCCGCACCCACCGCTACGCCGCCGCCCTCGCCGAGGGCCTGCGGGCCGGCGGCGTCGAGCTGCTGCACGGCGAGTTCTTCGACACCGTCACCGCCGTCGTCCCGGGCCGCGCCGCCGAGATCGCCGCCGCCGCCCGCGCCAACGGCATCAACGTGTTCCAGGACGGCGAGGACCGGATCTCGGTCTCCGCCGACGAGACCACCACCCGCGAGCACCTGGCCGGCGTCTGGGCCGCGTTCGGCGTCCCCGCGGTCGAGGTCGCCGAGGCCGCCGACGCGCTGCCGGCCGCGCTGCTGCGCGAGGACGAGTACCTGACCCACCCGGTCTTCCACAGCCACCGCTCGGAGACCGCCATGCTGCGCTACCTGCGCCGCCTCTCGGACCGGGACTACGCGCTGGACCGCGGCATGATCCCGCTGGGCTCCTGCACCATGAAGCTCAACGCCACCACCGAGATGGAGGCGGTGACCTGGCCGGAGTTCGGCCAGCTGCACCCCTTCGCGCCGGTCGACCAGGCCGCGGGCTACCTGACCCTGATCCGCCAGCTGGAGCAGCAGCTCGTCGAGGTCACCGGCTACGACGCCGTCTCGATCCAGCCGAACGCCGGCTCCCAGGGCGAGCTGGCCGGCCTGCTGGCCGTCCGGGCCTACCACCACGCCAACGGTGACGCCCAGCGCGACGTCTGCCTGATCCCGTCCTCGGCGCACGGCACCAACGCCGCCTCCGCGGTGATGGCCGGCATGCGCGTGGTCGTGGTGAAGACCCTGGTCGACGGCGACGTGGACGTCGAGGACCTCAAGGCCAAGATCGAGCAGCACCGCGACAACCTGTCGGTGCTGATGGTCACCTACCCGTCGACCCACGGCGTGTACGAGACCCAGATCACCGACATCTGCGCCCTGGTGCACGAGGCCGGCGGCCAGGTGTACGTCGACGGCGCCAACCTGAACGCCCTGGTCGGCCTGGCCAAGCCGGGCAAGTTCGGCGCGGACGTCTCGCACCTGAACCTGCACAAGACCTTCTGCATCCCGCACGGCGGCGGCGGCCCGGGCGTCGGCCCGGTCGCGGTGCGCGCCCACCTGGCGCCGTACCTGCCGAACCACCCGCTCCAGGAGGAGGCCGGCCCGGCCACCGGCGTCGGCCCGATCTCGGCCGCGCCGTGGGGCTCGGCGGCGATCCTGCCGATCTCCTGGGCGTACGTCCGGCTGATGGGCGGCGAGGGCCTCAAGCACGCGACCCAGGTCGCCGTGCTGAACGCCAACTACATCGCCAAGCGCCTCGCGCCGCACTTCCCGGTGCTCTACACCGGCCCGGGCGGGCTGGTCGCGCACGAGTGCATCATCGACCTGCGCCCGCTGACCAAGGAGACGGGCGTGACGGTGGACGACATCGCCAAGCGCCTGATCGACTACGGCTTCCACGCGCCGACGATGTCCTTCCCGGTGGCCGGCACGCTGATGATCGAGCCGACCGAGTCCGAGGACCTGCACGAGATCGACCGGTTCTGCGACGCGATGATCGAGATCCGCGGCGAGATCGACAAGGTCGGCTCGGGCGAGTGGGCGGCCGACGACAACCCGCTGCGCAACGCCCCGCACACCGCCGCCGTGCTGGCCGGCGACTGGGCGCACGGCTACTCGCGGCAGGAGGCGGTCTTCCCGGCGGGCGTGAACCCGGCGGACAAGTACTGGCCGCCGGTGAGCCGGATCGACGGCGCGTACGGCGACCGCAACCTGGTCTGCTCCTGCCCGCCGCTGGACGAGTACGGCGTCTGATCGACCGCGCAGGAACAAGGCAGGGCCCCGGCAGAACGTTTCTGCCGGGGCCCTGCCCTTGTGTGCTGTCCGGGTGTCGGACGGGTTACCGCGTGGGCTCGGGCCGTGGCGGCGCGGGCGGCGGGGCGGCGTGGGCTCAGGCTGCGTGGGCGACCGGGCGGCGCGGGGCGATCACCCGGCCGTCGGGCAGCAGTTCTCCGGTGTCCTCGAACAGGAGGACGCCGTTGCAGAGCAGGCTCCAGCCCTGCTCCGGGTGGCAGGCCACCGGCTCGGCCGCTTCGCGGTCCTCGGACTCGGCCGTCGGGCACTCAGGACGGTGCTGGCACATACGCGTACCCTCGCTTCGCTCTGCGATCCTCCCCGTGGTGCGGTTCCCGGAGGTCGAGCCGTCCGGGGCCGCCGTGGTGGTCGGATCCTGTCCGCGTGCCGGCCAGGTTTGGCCAGCACTCAAGTGGGTAGGACAGGGGGTCCTTCCACGCTGGTTCCCAGTGTCGGCATCTGCGGACGCGCGCGCAGCAATTTCGTGACATGCGCCACAACTCCGGGGCAGAGATCACCCGTTCAGGTGGGGCCGGGGAGAAATCGCGCACCAGTGGGCCAGTCGGGGCATGGCCCGAGAGGGCCATGGCGGATGGCCCGTCCGGGTAGTGGCCGTTCGGGTGAGGGCGGCGGGCGGGGCGGGCGCGGCGAAGGGCCGCCGGGCGCGGTGCCCGACGGCCGGTGCGGTGCGCGTCCTCAGGGGGAGCCGAGCAGCAGGGATCCGGCCAGCGGGGCGCGGGCGAGCAGCGGGAGCAGCTCGGCGGCCGGGTAGGCGCGGTGCGCGGTGACCCCGAGCGGGGCCGGGGCCAGCGGGATCAGCAGGTCGGCGGACGGGCCGGCGTCGGGGCTGTGCAGCCAGAGCGCGGTGGCGTACTGGCCGGGGAAGGTGAGCAGCCGGGGCTGGCGGCGGGAGCGGGAGCCCTGGGCGAGCTGCCAGGCCTCGCGCAGTGCCCGGACGGTGGAGGAGAGGTACGGGCCGGCGGTGAAGTGGGAGAAGGTGTGGCCCTCGGGGCTCTGCACCACCTCGGCGGCGGCGGCCACGTCGGGGCCGTCCTTGATCAGGAACCGCCAGCCGGTGCGCCGGGCGGCGGGCAGCTCGGGGCGCGGGCCGTCCAGGACGTGCACCGCGAGCGGGTGCGCGGGGAGCAGTGGACCGGTCGGGTGACGCAGCGCGGCGGCGGCGGGCTGGCGCAGCGCGGTCTCCGAGTCGAGCGCGCCCAGGACCGCGCGCAGGGCACTCGGTGGGGGCTGGGGGGTCTGCAGGGTCATGGCGGGGTCCGCCTCTCCAAGCGAGATCGGCGTGCGAGTGCGGCATACCGGCGCGGCTCGGTGCGTCCACGGTGACGGGGGCCGGCCTTGTCCGGTTGTGCAGGATCGCGGCGCCGGCGCGGTCTCCGCCGTCGATGAGGGACTCGGGGCGGGAGCGGACCGGCCGGAGCGCAGTGCGAACTCAGCGGCTTCATCGAACAAATGCGCAGGGTGATCTGTTTATCACAGGCGGTGGCGGCGGGCAAGTCTGCAGATGACCTGAATTCCCGTCAGATGCCTTGCAATGCAAGCCAGTACAAGCATTCGGGTATCGATCTTCGAGGTGGGCATGATGCTGGCACGGTCGACCGGCCGGGTGTCTCAGGAGGAGGGGACCGTGGGCGAGAAGGTCGTGGCGACACGGGCGGATCTGGCGGACCGGCAGCAGTACCGGCTCAAGCTCCAGGCCTGCCTCGACGCGCTCGGGCGGATGCTGCGCGAGGACCGCTTCGACCGGCCGCGGGCCGTGATGGGGCTGGAGATCGAGCTCAACCTGGCCGACGAACAGGGCCTGCCGGTCATGCGCAACGCCCAGGTGCTGAGCGCGATCGGGTCCAGCGACTTCCAGACCGAACTGGGCCAGTTCAACATCGAGGTCAACATCGTGCCGCACCGGCTCTGCGGGCACGTCTTCGAGGAACTGCGCGAGGAGATCGACACCGGGCTGCGGTACGCCGACCGGCAGGCGGCCGAGGCCGGCGCCCGGATCGTCATGGTGGGCATCCTGCCGACCCTGGAGAACGACCACACCGGGCTGGACGCGATGAGCCACAACCAGCGCTACAGCCTGCTCAGCGACCAGATCCTGGCCGCCCGGGGGGAGGACATCGCGCTGGACATCGAGGGCGTGGAGCACCTCCAGCTGGAGTCCATCACGATGGTCGCCGAGGCCGCCGCGACCTCGCTGCAACTGCACCTCCAGGTGACCCCGGAGCGGTTCTCCTCGGTGTGGAACGCCGCCCAGGCGATCTGCGGGCCGCAGCTGGCGCTCGGCGCCAACTCCCCCTTCCTGTTCGGACGGGAGCTGTGGCGGGAGACCCGGCCGGTGCTCTTCCAGCAGGCCTGTGACACCCGTTCGGCGGAGCTCAAGGCCCAGGGCGTGCGCCCGATCACCTGGTTCGGCGAGCGCTGGGTGGACTCGGCGTACGACCTGTTCGAGGAGAACCTGCGCTACTTCCCGGCGCTCCTGCCGATCTGCGACGACGAGGACCCGCTCAAGGTGCTGGCCTCCGGCGGCGCGCCCAGGCTCGCCGAGATGCGGCTGCACAACGGCACCATCTACCGCTGGAACCGCCCGGTGTACGACGTCTCCGGCGGGGTCGCGCACCTGCGGGTGGAGAACCGGGCGCTGCCGGCCGGGCCGACGGTGGCCGACACGCTGGCCAACGCCGCCTTCTACTACGGGCTGGTGCGGGTGCTCGCCGAGCAGCCCCGGCCGGTCTGGACCCGGCTGCCGTTCGAGCGGGCGGACGAGAACTTCCGCCAGGGCGCCCGGTACGGCATCGACGCGGTGTTCCAGTGGCCGCGCCCCGGCCGGGCCGGCCGCGGCGGCGGGCTGCAGACGGTGTCGGCGGTCGACCTGGTGCTCAACGAGCTCCTCCCGATGGCCTACCAGGGGCTGGACGAGTGGGGAGTGGAGCCCGCCGACCGGGACCGCTACCTGGGGATCATCGAGCAGCGCTGCCTGCGCCGCACCAACGGCGCCGCCTGGCAGAGCGCCACCTTCCACCGGTTGCGCGAGCAGTACGGCATGGACCGCCCGGCCGCGCTCGCCGCGATGACCAGGCGCTACGCCGAGCACATGCGCGGCGGCGAACCGGTGCACACCTGGCCGGTGGGCTGAGCCCGCCGCTGTGTCAGGATGATCGCTCCGGTCGTCGGCCGACGACCGGAGCGACCGTCCGTCCGCTGGAGCACCCGTGACGACCCGCCCGACCGTGCCGGAGACCGTGCGGCCCGACCGACGCCTGCTCGGCGTGGAACTGCTGGTCGTCCTCGGCCTCTCGCTCGGGGCCAGCGGGATCAGCGCGCTGATCAGCTTCGCGGGCTCGCTCACCGAACCGCTCCAGCTCGGGCAGCAGGTCGCCACCCTGAACGGCTCGCGCGCGCCCGGGCGGCCCTGGCTGGACCTGGTCTGGCAGCTGTACTACATCGGACGCGGGCTGATGCCGGTGGTGCTGGTCGGCTACCTGCTGGTGCGCGAGGGCGCCTCGCTGCGGGTGCTGGGCTTCGACCTGCGGGAGAAGCTGCGCGACCTGGGCCGGGGCGCGGCCGTCGCGGCGGCGATCGGCGGCTCCGGGCTGGTGCTGTACCTGGCCTCGCAGGCGGCCGGGTACAACCTGACGGTGGCGCCCTCCGGACTGCCGGACGTGTGGTGGCGGGTGCCGGTGCTGGTGCTGTCGGCCTGGCAGAACGCGATCCTGGAGGAGGTCGTCGTCCTCGGCTACCTGCTGCGCCGGCTGGGGCAGCGGGGATGGTCCTGGCCGGCGGCGGTGGTGGCCAGCTCGGTGCTGCGCGGCTCGTACCACCTGTACCAGGGGGTCGGCGGGCTGGTCGGCAACATGGTGATGGGGGCGGTGTTCTGCCTGCTGTACCGGCGCTGGGGGCGGGTGATGCCGCTGGTGGCGGCGCACGCGCTGATCGACACGGTGGCCTTCGTCGGGTACGCGCTGCTCGCCGGGCACGTCAGCTGGCTGCCGACCCCCTGACCGGTGATCCCGACAGGGACTGGCTGCGCGGCGGGCGGGCGAGCAGCCGGTCGACGTGCCGGCGCTCCAGGCCCCGGCCGGGGTCGATCGGCAGCAGCAGGCGGTCCCGGCGCCACAGCGAGCGGCGGACCAGCCGGGACGGGATGACGTCGTCCACCCAGGCGAACGGGCGGCCCTCGGCGTAGCGCAGCAGCGGTGCCCACTTGCGGGCGGAGAACAGCTGCATCAACGGGACGTGCGGGTCGCCGGGTTGCTGGACGTACCCGGTGAAGCGGACGAAGGGGAGCGGGTCCAGGCCGATCGCCGGGGCGATGTGGGTGTTGGCGTGCTCCTCCCAGGTGGTGGCCCAGACCAGCTCGTACGTCCCGGCGAGTTCGCGCAGCCAGGCGCCGTGCTCGGCGGAGAGCAGGACGGCGTAGCCGAGCAGGGTGTGGGTGTCGAACCCGGCGTCCGGAGGCGGGCAGACCGGGTTCAGCACCCCGTCGACGTCCAGGAACAGCAGTGGCTTCGGCACCGGTGGGCCCCCAAGTGGATGGATCTTCCTACCCGGTCGGACGAACCGTCGGCCCCGATGGTTGCTTTCCGACGGGCGCACGCGGGGCGCACAGGGCGCTCACGGCGCGGGCGCGGGTTCGCCGGCGGGCACCGGTGCGTCCGGGGTGCTTCCCCGCGGGTCGCGGCGGGAGAGCCGGCGGATCTGCGGGTCGATCAGGACGACGGCGCTCAGCAGCAGGCACAGCGCCGCGCAGGCCCACAGTGCGCCGGAGAGGCCGAGCGCGGCCGCGGCCGGGCCGGCCAGCGCGGTGCCGACCGGGGCCAGCGAGTAGGAGCCGAGCTCGTCGTACGCGGAGACCCGGGAGAACATCTCCTCCGGGATCTCCTGCTGGAGCACGACCATCCAGTTGACGCCGAAGACCGTGACGCCGACCCCGGACAGGAACATCGCGGCGATCAGCAGCGGCAGCGGGGCGCCGGCGGCCAGGGCGAGGGCCGGGGCGCCGAACAGGAACACGCCCCAGTTGCCGACCAGCAGGATCCGGCGGGGGCGCCAACGGGCCATCAGCAGGCCGGTGACGACCAGGCCGACGCCGTACGCGGACATCGCCAGGCCCCAGGCGCCCGCGCCGCCCAGGCGTTCGTCGGCCACCGTCGGCCCGTACACCGCCTCGACGGTGTTGATGCAGGCCACCACGACGGCGAACTGCAGCACGATCACCCACAGCCAGCGGCGGGAGGCGAACTCCCGCCAGCCCTCGCGCAGGTCGCGCAGCATGCCGCCGCCGGAGGGGGCGGGCGCGGACTCGGGCTCCAGGAAGAAGCGCAGGGAGGCGGCGACCAGGAAGCAGAGGGCGTCCAGGGCCAGCACCCAGCCGGGGCCGACGGCGGCGGTGAGCGCCCCGCCGAGGGCGGCGCCGCCGATCTGGGAGGCGTTCAGGCCCATCCGGAAGACCGCGAAGGCGCGGGCGGCGTGCTCCTGGGGGACGGCCTGCATGATCATGCCGCCGGCCGCGGGGGAGTAGAGGGCGTAGCCGGCGCCGCCGGCGGCGGAGAGCACCAGCAGCTGCCACAGCTGGACGTTCCCGGCCAGCACCAGGGCGGCCAGCACGGCCTGGGAGGCGCCGCTGAACAGGTTGGCGGCGACCATCACGTGGTGGCGCGGGAGCCGGTCGGCGAGGGTGCCGCCGACCAGCAGGAACAGCACGGTCGGCAGCAGCCGCGCGGCGGTGACGTAGCCCACCTCGGTGGCGCCGCCGCCGTTGCCGAGGACGGCGAAGGCGGTGGCGATGGGGGCGCCGGCGTTGCCGAGGCCGCTGATCACGGTGGCGGCGGTCTGGATGCGGAAGTTGCGGCTCGCCCAGGTGGGGCGGCGGGGGAGTGGGGTCGGCACCCGGGTGACTATGGTCGGAGTTCGTACCGGTGTCATCCGGATTTCGCGCCCGAACCGGTGGGGGCGGGCGCCGGCGGCGGATGGGGCGGGGCGGTGGGGCGGGGCGTCAGCCCAGGTGGCCCCAGAGGAAGGTGAGGGTACGGCGCCAGGCGATCCGGGCCTGGAGGGCGTCGTAGGTGCCCAGCGGGTTCTCGTCGTTCATGAAGGCGTGCCCGGCCGGGTAGAAGTGGATCTCGGGGCGGACGTCGGTGGCCTCGCCGATCCGGGTGGCCGCCTCGTCCACGGCGGCCATCGGGATCGAGCCGTCGAGTTCGCCGAAGTGGCCGAGGACGTGGGCGGTCAGGCCGCGGTAGTCGAAGTCGGGGTCCGCCGGGAGGCCGTAGAAGGGGACCGCGGCGGCCACGGCGTCGCCGGCCCGGGCCGCCAGCATCAGGGCGAAGCCGCCGCCCATGCAGAAGCCGACCGCGCCGACCGCGTCGCCGACCACGCCGTCCAGCGCGAGCAGGTGGCCGACGGCGCCGGAGAGGTCCTCGACGGCCCGCTCGACCGGGAGTTCGCGCTTGAGCCGGGCCGCCTCGGCGCCGTCGTGGGTGGTGGTGCCGCCGAAGAGGTCGGGGGCCAGCACGGTGAAGCCTTCGGCGGCGAAGCGGTCGGCCATGTCCGCGACGTGCGAGGTGAGCCCCCACCACTCCTGGACCACCACCAGGCCCGGTCCGACGCCCTGCGGAGGGCGGGCCAGGTACCCGTGCGCGGTGCGGCCGTTGCTCGGGAAGCTGACGTTCTGCCGGGGGCCGCCGTGGTCGGGCATGGCTTCCTCTCGGTGGGTCGGGCCGGTCGGGGCTGGGCCGTTCGGCGGTCGGGCCGTCTGCGGCGGGGAGCGGGAGGGCGGGGCCGGTCAGCCCATCTCCTCCAGGGCGCGGCCCTTGGTCTCCTTGATGCAGAAGGCCACGAACGGGATGGAGAGCAGCGCGAAGGCCGCGTAGATGACGTACGTCGCGGAGAGGTTCCAGTCGGCGAGGTCCGGGAAGCTGACCGTGATCGCCCAGTTGGCGATCCACTGGGCCGAGGCCGCGACCGACAGGGCCAGCGCCCGGATCCGGTTGGGGAACATCTCGCCGAGCAGCACCCAGACCACCACGCCCCAGGAGAAGGCGAAGCAGAGCACGAACACGTGGGCGGCGACCAGGGCGACGGTGGCGTGGGTGTTGTCCAGGGTCGCGGTGTCGCCGGTGCCGTGCCGGTAGGAGAACGCCCAGGCGGCGGTGCCCAGCGCGGCCGCCATGCCGATCGAGCCGGCCAGGGCCAGCGGCTTGCGGCCGATCCGGTCCACCAGGGCCATCGCGATCACCGTGCCGATCACGTTGACGATGGAGGTGGAGAGGCTGATCAGCAGCGAGTTGGACTCGTTGATGCCGACCGACTGCCAGAGCAGGGAGGAGTAGTAGAAGATCACGTTGATGCCGACGAACTGCTGGAACACCGAGGCGCCGATGCCGATCCAGACGATCGGCAGCAGGCCGAAGCGGCCGCCGAGCAGGTCCTTGAGCCGGGGCTTGTGGGCGGATTCCAGCACCGCGCGGATCTCGGCGACCCGGGCGTCCAGGTCGACGTCCTCGCCCTCGACCTCGACCAGCACCTTGCGGGCCTGCTCCTCGCGGTGGTCGGCGATCAGGAAGCGCGGCGACTCCGGGATGGAGAGCGCCATCAGCCCGTACACCAGGGCCGGGATGGTCTCGACGCCGAGCATCCACTGCCAGGCCTGGATGCCGCCGAGGTGGCCGGTGGACTCGCCGCCGGCGGCCTGGTTGAGCGCGTAGTTGGCGAGCTGCGAGACGGTGATGCCGAGCACGATCGCCATCTGCTGGAAGGAGGCGAGCCGGCCGCGGTAGGCGGTCGGCGCGACCTCGGCGATGTAGGTCGGCGCGATCACCGAGGCGATGCCGATCGCGACGCCGCCGACCACGCGCCAGCTCGCGAGGGCCTCGATGTTCGGCGGGAACATCGAGCCGATGCCGCTGGCCGCGAACAGCACGGCGGCCAGCAGCATGGTGCGCACCCGGCCGAAGTGGTCGGCCAGCCGGCCGGCGACCACCGCGCCGGCGGCCGAGCCGAGCAGCGCGATGGCCACCACGAAGGCGGTGGTGCCGTGGCCCACCGCGAAGTGCTTCTGGATGCCCGTCACGGCGCCGTTGATCACGGCGCTGTCGTAGCCGAACAGGAAGCCGCCCATCGCGGCGGCCGCCGAGATGAAGATCACGTGCCCGAGGTGGGCCTCGCCGGAGGCCCGCTGGTGATGGACTGTGGACACGCGCGCTCCCCGGGTGGACGGGCCCGCCCCGACGGCTGGGCAGGACTCGTCTCACATTCGAGCAGCGCGGCGGCCGACCCGCCCGAGTTGGGGACCGATCGGGTGAAACGGGGTCAGTCGGCGGCGCGCGCGGTGGCCGTGCGCCGCTCCTGGAGCCGCTCCTGACGTCGGCGGTGGCGCCGCAGCAGCTGGGTGCGGGCGGCGGCGTCCTGGTCCCGGCGGAGCGCCGGGGCGTCCGCGCGCTCGGCGAGCCGCCCGGCGATCGCATGCTGTTCGGCGGCCGGCTTCTTGTCGTCGTACTTGAACTTGGCGCGCACCTCGCGGACCGTCAGGCGGAGCCCGCGCAGGCCGGGCAGCAGCCGGCCGAACTCCGTCCGGCCGGGGACCACCCGGACCTCAGGGGTCTCCGGCTGGAAGTGCGCCAGCTGGCGGTTGAGGATCTCCGCCTTGCCCTCGGCGGACTCCACCACCTCGGCGGTGCAGTGGAAGTGCACCGAGGCGTAGTAGCTGGTGGGCGTGCCGGGCTCGCCGCGCCAGTGGCCGGGCGCGAAGGCGTAGCCGTCGGTGACCGCCAGGGTGACGTTCGGGTCGGCGCGGACGGCGGTCAGCAGCGGGTTGGGCGTGGCGAGGTGGAGCAGGATCTCGCCGCCCTCCTCGTCCAGCAGGAAGTGGGTGGGGACGAGCACCGGGCCCTCGTCGGGGCCGCCGTTGGCGGCGAGCAGGCCGAAGTCGCGGCCCTCGGCCAGCCAGGCGCGCCACTCCTCCTCGTCACCTCGGTCCCAGGACCTGATCAGCATCGGACGGCCTTCCTCAGCGGGGGTAGCGGCGCATGTGCGCGGGCAGCGGGACGTTCGGGTCGTGCGGCTCGGGGGCGCCGTAGGCGGTGCTGACCGGGACGGTGCCGGACCAGTACGGCAGGTCGGCGTCGGCCGGGTCGTCGGCGGCGCCGTCCGAGCGGGTCTTCGCCGAGACCTCGTCCAGCTCCAGCCGGAGCACGGCGGTGGCGGCGAGCTCCTTGGGGTTGGCCGGGCGGATCTCGCCGGAGCGGCCGGGGACGACCTGGTCGACGATGGCGGCCAGCGCGACGTCCAGCTCCTCGGGGTCGGTGACCTGGTACGCGGTGCCGTGGGCGACCACCGAGCGGAAGTTCACCGAGTGGTTGAACGCGGACTTGGTCAGCACCAGGGCGTCGACGTGGGTGACCGTGAGGCACACCTGGAGGCCCTGGTCGTCGGCGGCGCCGCGCAGCGGGCGGCTGCCGGTGGAGCCGTGGACGTAGAGCCGGCTGCCGACCCGGGCGAAGACCGTGGGCAGGACGACCGGGGCGCCGTCGACGACGAAACCGAGGTGGCAGAGGTAGGCATCGTCGAGGATGGCGTGGATCGCCTCGCGTTCCCAGGTGGCGCGGTCCTTGTAGCGGGTGGGGGTGGTGCGTGGGGTCCGGGCGTAGTCGGTGCCCTCGGTGTTCGTCGGCGTGGTCGACATGACAACCCCTATGTACTAGTGCATAATCTGGTTTGTGCTAGGAGACTATCCGCTGAAAGGGCGACGCGCCAGCGAAATCGCGGCCCACATCGAACAGGGCGTGAGCAGCGGACAGCTCGCGCCCGGAACCCCGCTCCCCCCGCTGCGCGACCTCGCCGTCGAACTCGGCGTCAACCCCAACACGGTGGCCGCCGCCTACCGGCTGCTGCGCGACCGGGGCGTGATCGAGACGGCCGGCCGCAAGGGCAGCCGGATCCTGCCCCGGCCCGCGCTCACCCCCCGCGACCAGATCCGCGTCCCGGTGCCCGAACGCGCCCGCGACCTCTCCACCGGCAACCCCGACCCGGCGCTGCTGCCCGACCTCGCCCCCGCCCTCGCGGCCGCGGTCGCCCGGACCGGACCCGTGCTGTACGGGCAGTCGCGGATCGACCCCGGGCTGCTCGAACTCGCCCGCAGCTCCTTCGAGGCCGACGGACTGCCCGGCGGCCCGATCGCCGTCGCCTCCGGCGCGCTGGACACCATCGAGCGCACGCTCGGCGCCTGGCTGCGCCCCGGCGACGCGGTGGCGGTCGAGGACCCGGGCTGGGGCAGCCTGCTCGACCTGCTGCCCGCGATGGGGCTGCGCCCCCTGCCCGTACGGCTGGACGACGAGGGGCCGCTGCCGGAGGCGCTGGCCGCGGCACTCGCCGACGGGGCCCGCGCGGTGGTGGTGACCAGCCGGGCGCAGAACCCGACCGGTGCGGCGCTCGGCGAGGCGCGGGCCGCGGCGCTGCGGGCCGTGCTGGCCGAGCACCCCGGGGTGCTGCTGATCGAGGACGACCACGGGCACGGCATGGTCGACCAGCCGTACCGGCCGCTGGTCGGCGCGGGGCCGCGGCACTGGGCGGTGGTGCGCTCGGCGGCCAAGGCGTACGGGCCGGACCTGCGGGTGTCGGTGATGGTCGGCGACGAGGAGACGGTCGGGCGGGTCGCCGGGCGGCTGCGGCTCGGCGCGGGCTGGGTCAGCCACCTGCTGCAGCGCACCGTCGCCGAGCTGTGGCGCGCCGACGCGGCGCCCGCCGCGAGCGTGGCCGCCGCCTACCGGGAGCGGCGGGACGCGCTGCTGGCGGAGCTGGCGGCGCGCGGCATCGAGGCGCACGGGGCGAGCGGGCTGAACGTCTGGGTGCCGGTGCCGGACGAGACCTCGGCGCTGGCGGCCCTGGTGCAGCGCGGCTGGGTCGCGGCGCCCGGGGCGCGGTACCGGATCCAGTCGCCGCCCGGGCTGCGGTTCACCGTCGCGGGACTCGACCGGGCGGGCGCAAGGGACCTGGCCAACGATCTGGCGGCGGTTCTGGGAACGGGCGGTGCCGACACCCGGCTGGTCTGAACCCGTCGGTAACAAAGCGGGAAACCTGCTGCACGTACCTAGCGGTAACCGGCGCGGCCATGCCATCTTTCGTGCGCCACCGGCGCCGGCGGCCTTCCCTCACGTACGCGTCTTCCCGTCCCCATCGCGCGGGGAGACCGAGCCGCAGGAGTTCCGCCGTGCCCGAAAACAGTTCGAGCAGCACCAGCAGCACCCCTGGACTCGGCCGTCGGCTGCTCACCGCAGCCGCAGCCCTGCCGCTGACCCTGGCGGGGCTGGCCCTCGCCGCGCCCGCCTCGGCGGCCCCGGCCGCGCCGGCCGCCGCGCCGGGCGGACCGACCGCGAGCGTCACGCTCGGCGACAGCTACATCTCCGGCGAGGCCGGCCGCTGGAAGGGCAACTCGGCCGACTCCAGCGGTAACCGGACCGGGACCGACCGGGCCTGGAACGGCAGTTCGTACGACCCCTCGCTGGTCTACGGCGCGACGGCGGCCGGCGGGTGCGACCGCTCCGACGTCGCCGAGGTGCTCGGCGCCCAGGGCGTCGCCCAGAAGCAGGTCAACCTGGCCTGCTCGGGCGCCGTCACCGGCAACGTCTTCCGCGCCTCCAACGGCGGGCAGTCCCTCAAGGGCGAGGCCCCGCAGGCCGACCAACTCGCCACCGTGGCGGCCCAGAACAACGTCAAGCTGATCACGCTGTCGATCGGCGGCAACGACCTCGGCTTCTCCGGGATCATCTCCAACTGCGTGCAGGACTACCTGGTCTGGTACTCCTACTGCCACAGCTCGGCGCAGTCCCAGATCGACTCCAAGATGCCCACCGCGATGGCCGGGGTGAGCAAGGCGATCGACGAGATCCGGGCCGTCATGACCAACGCGGGCTACGCGCGCTCCGACTACCGGCTGGTGCTCCAGTCGTACCCCTCGCCGATCCCGCGCAGCGCCGAGATGCGCTACCCGGAGAGCGGCTGGAGCCGGTCGGACACCGGCGGCTGCCCGTTCTGGGACGGCGACGCCGACTGGGCGCGCGACTCGATGGTGCCGCAGATCTCCAAGGCGCTGGCGGGGGTCGCGGCCGCCAAGGGGGCGCAGTTCCTGGACCTCTCCAACATGCTCCAGGGCCGTGAGGTGTGCTCCACCTCCGCGCAGCAGCCGAGCGCGGGCTCCGGCCCGTCCGCGACCACCAGCGAGTGGGCGCGCTTCCTGGACGGCGGTCTCAACACCAGCCAGGGCGCGGTCCAGGAGTCGATGCACCCGAACTACTACGGGCAGCAGGCGCTGGGCGCGTGTCTGGGGCAGCTGTGGACCCGGCCGACCGGCAACTACGCGTGCAACAACACGGCCGGGCGGGACGCGAGCGGGATGTACCTGACGGCGGAGTGAGGCGGACGTGCCGCCGCCCCTCGCCCGGAGTGTGCGGGCGGGGGCGGCGGTGCGGCGCTCGGCTCGCCTTCGGCTCGGCGCTCGGCTCGGCTTTCGGGTCGGCTTTCGGGTTCAGCCCTTGGCGAGCAGGGACTGGGCGTGGGCGCGGACCTGATCCTTCGTCAGATAGGCGTCGGTGTACTCGAAGTCCTGCAGCCGGGCGGGCTGGCGGGCCAGGAAGCCGGTGCGGACGAAGTCGTCCCCGGCGGTCGCGTTGAGCAGCCAGTTCGCCCCCACCCGGAACTTCGCCGCGTTGGTGCGCATCGCCATCAGGTGGTAGCCGCGGGCCACCAACTGGGCCGGAACACCGCGTAGTTCGACGCCCACCGGCTTGGAGACCGCGTCCTTGCCGCCGAGGTCGACCACCAGGCCGAGGTCCTTGTGGTAGTACGGCTCCAGCGGCTGGCTGCGCAGCGAGGCGATCACGTTGTCGGCCACCGCGCGGCCCTGGCGGGCCGAGTGCTGGGCGGTCGGCGGGCAGACCGCGCCGTCGCCCTTGGCCAGGTCGGGGACGGCGGCCGCGTCGCCGAGCGCGAACACGCCCTCGAACTGCGGCACCCGCATCTCCGCCGTCACCGCGAGCCGGCCGCGGACCGTCTCCGCGTCCAGGGTGGCGATCAGCGGGCTCGCGGCCACCCCGGCCGTCCAGATCAGGGTGCGGCAGGGGATCACCCGGCCGTCGGTGAACTTGACCGTCTCGGCGCCGACCTCGGCCACCGACACGCCGAGCGACACCTCGATGCCGCGGCCGCGCAGCACCTCCAGGGCCGCCGTGCCGAGGGCGTCGCCCAGTTCGGGCATCAGCTTGGGGGCGATGTCGATCAGGTGCCACTTGATCTGCTGGGCGTCCAGGCGCGGGTAGCGGCGGGCGGCGGCGGTGGTGAGGCGCTGCAGGCAGGCGGCCGTCTCGGTGCCCGCGTAGCCGCCGCCGACGACCACGAACTGCAGCCGGGACTCGCGCTCGTGCTGGTCCAGGGTGGCCGAGGCGAGGTCGAGTTGGGCGATCACGTGGTCGCGGACGTAGGCCGCCTCGGCGAGCGTCTTCATGCCGCGGGCGTAGTCGGTCAGGCCGGGGATGTCGAAGGTGCGGGTGACGCTGCCGGGAGCGAGCACCAGGACGTCGTACTTCTGCGCGACCACCTCGTCGGTGATCTTGCGGACCACGCACACCCGGGAGGCCGGGTCCACGCCGATGGCGCCGCCGGGGACGATGTGGGTGCGGCGCAGGCTCCGGCGCAGGGAGACCGCCACGGACTGGGGGGTGAGGACGCCGGCCGCGACGTGGGGCAGGAGGGGGAGGTAGAGCTGGTAGCTGAACGGCGTGACCAGCGTGATCTCGGCCTCCGACGGCGAGAGCTTGCGTTCGAGGCGGCGGGCGCACTCCAGGCCTGCGAAGCCGCCGCCGACGATCAGGATCCGAGGTCGTTCCATCGCTCATCCCTTTGCCGTACAGGTCGTACCGGAAGGCCCCCATTACTGTCCGCCACACTCGCACGGAGCAGCGGGGGCTGCCACCGGGATGGGGCGCAGGGGGGAGGAGGGGGAAGAGGGGTTCCTGAAGAGGGGCTCCTGTCGGCGGCCGGGGCGGGGCGGGGCACCGATAGGCTGTCGGGCGTGCTCCCCGAGGTGACGGCGATCCGGTACGTGACGCCACTGCGAGAAGGCGGCTCGATGCCGGGCCTGGTCGAGGCCGACGACCGGCGGCTGTACGCGCTGAAATGGGTCGGCGCCGCGCAGGGCCGGAAGGCGCTGGTCGCGGAGGTGCTGGCCGGCGAGCTGGGGCGGCGGCTGGGGCTGCCGGTGCCGGAGCTGGTGACCGTCGACCTGGATCCGGTGCTCGCGCGCAGCGAGCCGGACCACCAGGTCCAGGACCAGATGCGGGCCAGCGGCGGGACCAACCTCGGGATGGCCTTCGTCAGCGGGGCGCTGAACTTCGACCCGCTCTGCTTCGAGGTGGACCCCGAACTGGCCGGGCAGGTGCTCTGGTTCGACGCGCTGATCGGCAACGTCGACCGGTCCTGGCGCAACCCCAACCTGCTGGTGGCGACCGGCGGGCTGCGCCTGATCGACCACGGCGCGAGCCTGATCTTCCACCACAACTGGCCCGGCGCCGCGGCCTGGGTGCGCCGCCCGTACGACGCCTCCGACCACGCGCTGCTGCGCGCCCGGCCGGACCTGGCGGCGGCGGACAAGGCGCTCGCGCCGATCGCGGAGGAGGCCGTCGAGGCGGCGGTGGCGCAGATCCCCGAGGTGTGGCTGGTGGACGAGTTCGGCTTCGACTCGCCCGAGGACGTACGCGCCGCGTACCGCGCCCAGCTGACCGGGCGACTGGCCGGTCCGCGGGACTGGCTGCCGGAGGTGTCCGCATGACCGGGCCGCTGTCGGCCGCGCTGCCGGCCGTCGTGGAGCTGCACGACTACGAGTACGCCGTGATCCGGGCGGTGCCGCGGGTCGAGCGGGGTGAGTGCGTGAACGTCGGGGTGCTGCTGTACTGCCGACAGAGCGCCCACCTGGCCGCGCGGACCCACCTGGACCAGGCCCGGCTGCTGGCGCTGGACCCGGTCGCGGACGTGCAGGGGGTGCGCCGGGCGTTGCAGGGGATCGAGGCGGTCTGCCTGGGCGGGCCGCAGGCCGGTCCGGCGGCCTCGGACAGCCCCGGGCAGCGGTTCCGCTGGCTGACGGCGCCGCGCAGCGCGGTCGTCCAGCCGGGGCCGGTGCACACCGGGCTGACCGCGGACCCGGAGGTCGAGCTGCGGCGGCTGTTCGAGCAGCTGGTGCTCTGACCCCGCCGCTCCGGGCCCGGCCCTGCTGCGCCTCCCGCGTCTCCGTCCCTCCTGTCCCTCGTGCCCCGAACGGGGTTACTGTGAGGCGGCTCGCCGACGTTTGCCGTGGTCAAAGCTTGAGTTAGTGAAGCACTCAGCCGTACGCTGACCCCATGGGTTCGATCTCGACGACGACCGTACCGACCAACGCCGAGCTGATGGAGGCGTTGGCCGCCGTCGGTGCCGCGTACTTCCAGGACTTCGCGGCCGCCGCGGCCCGGCACGGGCTGTCCTCCTCCCAGGCCAAGGCGCTGGGCTCGGTGCAGGAGCCGGTGCCGATGCGCGCGCTGGCCGGGCGACTG
Organism: Kitasatospora sp. NPDC059088; assembly: GCF_042738155.1. Classification (NCBI taxonomy): domain Bacteria; kingdom Bacillati; phylum Actinomycetota; class Actinomycetes; order Kitasatosporales; family Streptomycetaceae; genus Kitasatospora; species Kitasatospora sp. NPDC059088. The sequence continues at coordinate 33,854 of NZ_JBHYGR010000104.1, forward strand.
GGCTGCGACGCGTCGAACGTGACCGGGATCGTGGACCGGCTGGAGACGCTGGGCCTGGCCAACCGGGAGGCGGCCGCCGGTGACCGCCGGGTGAAGATCGTGGTGATCACGGCCGAGGGCCGGGAGATCCTCAACCGGATCCGCGGCGAGATGGCCCGCACCCACCAGGCCTTCTCGGCGATGACCGACGAGCAGCGGATCGCCCTGCACTCGATCTGCGGGCAGGTCCTCCCGGTGCTGGCCGGCCGGACGGGCGCCGCGCCGCAGTAGCGGCGGCCACCGGGGCCGCCCGGGGGGGCCCCCCCCCCGGCCCCCCCCCCGGGGGGGGGGGGGCGGCGCCCCACCCCCCCCGGA
>NZ_JBHYGR010000105.1:0-3708 GCF_042738155.1 Kitasatospora sp. NPDC059088
CTCCAGGACAGCGTCGAGGTCCGGGAGAACAGCACCGCCTGGGGCGAGCTGCGCGCCAGCGCCGTCTTCGACGAGACCCTGCGCGAGGACCTCGCGCGCGCCACCCGCCTCTGGGTCCAGGAGACCGCCGGGCTGCTCGGCGTGATCCGGCCGACGGCCTCCGCGCTGGCGCTGGCGGGCGCCGCCGAGCGGCTCACCGCGCTGCTGGAGGGCCTCAGCACCCGCTGGCTCAGCGGCAGCCTGCCGGTCGCCCACGCCCGCGCCCTGATGACCGAGGCGATCGACACCGAGATCGCCCGGCTCGACGCCTGAACCGCCCGGTCCCGGGAACCGTCCGATCCGCCCCTGGCGTCAGAGCCGTCGGAGCCACCCGGGCCGGGCTCCGAAACGGCCCGCCACCGGTGCGCTCCGTGACCACCTCTGCGGCAGGAGTCACGGCTTTTGCCCGAACTTGACTGACTTTTCAGTCAGTGCAACGCTGCTGATGACAGCAGGCGCTGCCCGCCCCTTCCGTCCGGTCCGTCCCGCTGTGCGTCGACGCGCCACGACACGGAGAGTGGAGACGGCGACGGGCCCACGCCCCCCGGGGCGGCCCCGGCCCACGGGCCCCCGGACGGCACCTGCGCACCCCCGCACGATCAGGAGACCACCGTGAGCTACTACCACGACGACCACTCCGGCGAGTCGGGCCCCTGGGTGCCTGCCGACGACGTCCCGCACGCGCGGACCTGGATGTCCTGGCCCTCCCGCCGGGGCGTGTGGGGGCTGCGCCTGGGCGGCGTCCAGGAGGACATCGCCCTGATCGCCCGCACCATCGCCCAGTTCGAGCCGGTGGTCATGTGCGCCCCGGACGACTACACCGCGGACAAGGCCCGCTCCTGGTGCGGCCCCTCCGTCGAGGTGATCACCGCGATCCCCACCGACGACCTGTGGATGCGCGACATCGCCCCGGTGTTCCGCCGGGACGGCCACGGCGGGCTGGAGGCCGTGGTCCTCAACTTCAACGGCTGGGGCAACAAGCAGGTCCACTACGACGACGCCCGGGCCGCCGAGCGGATCGCCGCCCACCGCGGCCTGCGCCACTCCTACGCGGACTTCGTCGGCGAGGGCGGTGCGGTCGAGACCGACGGCGACGGCACCGTGATGGCCACCGAGAGCAGCCTGGTCAACAAGAACCGCAACCGCGGCATGAGCCGGGACGAGATCGAGGACGCCGTCCTGGAGGCCTACGGCGCGGACAAGATGATCTGGCTGCCCGGCATCAAGGGCGAGGACATCACCGACGACCACGTCGACGTCACCTCCCGGTTCATCCGCCCCGGCGTGGTGATGGTCCAGCTGCCGCCGGCCGACCGCAACGACTCCTGGGCGCGCGACGCCCGCGAGCAGTTCGCCATCCTCTCCGCCGCGACCGACGCCCGCGGCCGCCGGCTCCAGGTCATCCCCGTGCACGGCCCGGACACCGTCCGCTCCCGCAGCTCCAAGTTCGTCGACTCCTACCTCAACTTCGTCCTCGTCAACGGCGGGGTCATCACCGCCCAGTTCGGCGACGCCTACAAGGACGCCGCCGCCCGGGACGCGCTCGCCGCGGCCTTCCCCGGCCGCCACGTCGTCCAGCTCGACGTCGACCGGCTGATGACCGGGGGCGGCGGCATCCACTGCTCGACCATGCACGAGCCGCTGCCGTAGCCGGAGCGCGAGCCGCCACCGTTCTCCTTCCCGGACCACCCTCGAACCTGCCCGGAGAGCCCGTATGACCAACGCCCGCACGCCCGACGCCCGTACGCCCGACGCCCTGTCCCGCCGCGGCATGATCCGCTCCATCGCCGGCATCGGCGCCGGAGTCGGCGTCCTCACCCTCGGCCTGACCGCCTGCGACCCCAACGACCTCGGCGACCTCGACGGCGCCGTGCCGCCGTCCCAGCAGCCCGGCACCCCCGGCGCCCGCCGCTTCGGCGCCGAGTGGGAGAAGCACCAGCGCACCGTGATGTCCTGGCCCGCCTCCGAGACCGTCTGGGGCGAGCAGCACCCGGACGTCCGCAAGGACATCGCCGGCCTCGCCCAGGCCATCGCCGCCCGCGAACCCGTCGTCCTGATGGCCCGCCCGGAGCAGAAGGAGGCCGCCCAGAAGGCCTGCGGCGCCGCCGTCGAGGTCGTGCCGGTGGCCGTCGACGACCTGTGGGCCCGCGACACCCTGCCGGTGTTCGTCGAGGAGGGCGGCAAGGTCAAGGGCGTCGACTTCAACTTCAACGGCTGGGGCAACAAGCAGCAGCACGCCAACGACTCCAAGATCGCCCGGACGGTGCTGACCAAGTTCGGCGTCGAGCGCGTCGAGACCCCGCTGGTCGCCGAGGGCGGCTCCTTCGAGACCGACGGCCAGGGCACCCTGATGGTCACCGAGAGCTCCGTCGTCAACGAGAACCGCAACCCGGGGATGAGCCGGGACCAGGTCGAGGCCGAGCTCAAGAAGGCGCTCGGCGTGACCAAGGTGATCTGGCTGGCCGGCGTCAAGGGCAAGGACATCACCGACGCCCACGTCGACTGCCTGGCCCGCTTCGTCGCCCCCGGCGTCGTCCTGCTCGACCAGTCCTTCCCCGGCGGCCCGGCGGACGTCTGGTCCCGCGCGGCCGAGCAGGCCCGCGGCGTGCTCAGGAACGCCACCGACGCGACCGGCAAGAAGCTCCAGGTGATCGAGCTCCAGCAGCCGGACCCGGACAAGATCACCGGGCGCGGCGACGCCTTCGTCTCCTCGTACATGAACTTCTACGTCGGCTCCAAGGGCGTCTACCTGCCCAAGTTCGGCGACACCCGGGCCGACGAGCGCGCCCAGCAGGTCCTCAAGCAGTACTTCCCGGGCCGGGAGATCGTCCCCGTGAAGATCGACGCGATCGCGGCCGGCGGCGGCGGCATCCACTGCGCCACCCACGACATCCCGGCCGTCGGCTGACCGGGTACGGGCTGCCGCGCGGCGCCGCGCCCGGCGCGCGGGGAGGCCGCTTCGCCCGGCTCACGGCCGTCCTGCGGGGCCGGCCGGCCCGGCCGGCGGTCGGGGGCGAGGCGGCCGCGGGCGAGGCCCCCGGTGAACTCCCGTACGGCTGGGCGACGGTGACGACCGCCGTGGCCCGGGCCGTGGCCGGCGTACCGCCGCAGGCGCTGACCGTGCGGTCGGCGCAGCGGCTGCCGGCCGTGCCCGCCGTCCAGGAGCACCTGGACGCGGTGCTGGTCGCGATGGTGGAGTCCGCCCTGCGGCGCAGCCCGCCGGGGGCACGGGTACTGGTCCGCACCGAGCTGACCGCCGGCCGGCCCGGAACGCCCGACCGGATCCGGGTCCAGGTGGCCGACCGCGGGCCGGACCTGGCCGGCGAGGCGCGCCACCGGCTGCCCGCGGTCCCCTCCGGATCCCCCGGCACGCACCGCGCGACGGCCGAACTGGCCTGTGCTGCAGCCCGGTTGAGCGCGGCGGGCGGCGGCGCCCTGTCCGCCGGGGCCAATCCGGGCGGCGGGCTGCTGCTGACCCTCGCCCTCACCACCGCGGCCCGCCCGGGCTGGTGAGGCCCGGGGCCGCCGCTTCCGCCGGGCGCTTTGTTTGACCCCCACCCCGACACCAGGGGGGGGGCGCCACCCGGGGAGGGGAGACCGAGAGACTGCCCAGTATGTTTAGAAAAAAAAACAAACAACAAAAAAAACAACCCACCCACACCCACACAA
>NZ_JBHYGR010000105.1:3718-33913 GCF_042738155.1 Kitasatospora sp. NPDC059088
GGGGTGGCCCCCCCGGCGGCTGCGCGGGGGGGGGGCCACTCCGTCGTTGCGTCGACCGCTGTCCCGGCCGGGGTGGCGGACCGGGCCTCGACGGCTCTACCGGGTTGACGGGTTCTGCCGGGGTGGTGGGTTCAGACGGCGGGCTGCTGCTGGGTGACGCAGTGGATGCCGCCGCCGCCCGCGCCGAGGTAGTCGATGTTGAGCTGCTCGACGGTCCGGCCGGGGAAGAGCCGCGCGAGCGCGGCCTTGGCGGCGGCGTCGGCCGAGGTGTCGCCGAACTGGGCGGAGATCACCGCGTTGTTGCAGAGGTAGTAGTTGGCGTAGGAGCCGACGAAGTTGGGGTCGGTCGAGCGGATCAGGTTGTAGTCGGGTCCCTGGATCTTGCTGACCGCGATCCTGACCCCCTGCGCGCTCGTCGCGCCCGAGAGGATCTGGTACTGCTGGCGCTCGTCGTTGGACCAGACGTCGGTGTCCCCGGACAGCGGCATCTGGACGGCGGCCGCACCGGCGCCGAGGAACCGCGAGGTCGCGTCGACGTGGTCGTCGGTGATGTCCTGGCCCTGGATGCCGGGGAACCAGATCATCTTCGAGGCGCCGTAGGCGGCGTACAGCGCGGACTCGATCTGGGTCTGGGACAGGCCGGGGTTGCGGTTGGAGTTGACGATGCTGCTGCTGGTCGCCATCAGGGTGCCGGCGCCGTCGGTCTCGACGGCACCGCCCTCGGCGACGAGTCCGGCGGCCGTGAACGGGATCCCGAGGTAGGCGGCGACGCGCTGGGCCACCAGGGCGTCGTTGGCGTGCGTCTGCTTGTTGCCCCAGCCGTTGAAGTTGAGGCCCACCGTGTCCAGGCCGCCCGCGCCGTTGGTGCGGAAGACCGGGCCGGTGTCGCGCACCCAGCAGTCGTCGACGGGGATGGTGCCGATGACGGTGACCCGCGAGCCGCACATCGACTGCGCCTTGGCGACGCTGGCGGGGTTGGCGCACACGGTGACCGGCTCGTACTTGGCGATGGTCTTGGCGATCAGGGCGATGTTGGCCTGGACGCCGCTGAGCTTGTTGCGCCAGATGCCGGTGCTGTCCGGCCAGGCCATCCAGGTCCGGGTGTGCGGGACGGTGTCGACCGGGACGGCGTAGCCGGTGGTGGCGGGCGCCCTGCCTCCGGATGCCGTCCCGCCGGGTGCCGTGCGGCCGGGTGCCGTGCCGCGGGCGGCGGCCTGCGGCGCGTTCAGCCCGGTCAGCGCGGCGCCGGCGGCGGTCAGCCCGGCGGCTGCCAGGAACCCGCGCCGGCCGAGGCGCCCGAGGGGCGCCGGGTCGGGTCTGTGGTGATCGCGATCGTCCACTTCTACCTCCGTGTCAGTTCCGGCCGACGGCCGTGGAGTTGCCCAGAAGGTAGAACTGGCCAAGCGCTCGGTCAATATCTCGCGCACGGATCGGGTGGGGATCCCTCCGAATCGTTTTCCGGCCCGCCCCTCCCGCGGCCGCCCCGCTCGTTACAGTGGCGGCCATGGCGACACGGGCGACAGGAACAGCGCGGGAGGCGTCCTCCGCGCCGGGCGGCACCGGCCGGGCACGGGCCTCCGCCAAGGGCGAGCAGACCCGGGCCCGGCTGATCGCGGCGGCCCGGACGCTGCTCGCGGGCGGCGACGCCGGGCGGTTCACCACCCGCAACGTGGCCGCGCTGTCCGGGGTTTCGCACGGGATGTGCCACTACCACTTCGCCGACCGCACCGAACTGATCGTCGCGGTGGTCGCCGACATCCGGCCCGAGTGGATCACCCCGCTGGAGGAGGCGGTGGACGGCCCGGGCGGCTACGCCGAGCGGGCGGAGCGGGTGCTCGCCCTGCTCACCCGGCCGGAGAGCCCCGACCTGGCCCGGCTGCACGCGGCGCTGCACTGGCTGGCGCTCAACGACGAGCGGGTCCGGGCCAGTCTGGAGGCGGAGTACGCACGCTGGCGGTCCTGCTTCGTGCGCCTGTTCCGGACGCTGGCGGACGAGCGCGGCGACGGCTCCGACCCCCGCCCGCTGGGCGAGGCCTTCGCCGCCGCCGTGGACGGGCTGGCCGCGATCGGCTCGCTGGACGGGACGGTGGACGCGGGGCGGGTGCTGCGCAGGCTGATGGCCGCGCTGTCCGCGAGCGGGTGACCGGCCGAACCGCTGACCCGCTGACCCGCTGACCTGCTGACCGGCAGACCGGCAGACCGGCTGACCCGCCCGGGCCCGTGGGGGCCGGGCGGGTGGGTGCGGTCAGGCGCCCTCGGCCTCGGCCTCCTTCTCCCGGCGCAGCCGGTGCTCGGTGCGGATGCCGCACCAGGCGGTGCAGGCCAGGCTCGCGGCGATGATCCCCTCCGCCCAGAAGAACGCCACGTAGTCCATCAGCGATCCGATCGGCGGCGCGCCGGGGGCCGCGTTGCGCATGCCGATCAGGGCGAACAGGCTGGCCGCCATCCAGCCCAGGGAGGGCCAGACCAGGCCCTCGCGCTTGCGGTAGAGCACCTCGGCGGCGCCGAGGACGGCCAGGGCGATGGCCCACATCGCCGCGATCATGAACCAGGAGAGGATGAAGGTGCTGCGGGAGCGGGTGATCCTGGTGTCCAGGGCCACCGCGCCGTTGCTCGCGGTGGTGGCCTGCGGGCGCAGCACGAAGAACGGGTCGGTGTCGGTGAGGACCACGCCGACCGGCACGGCCGTGCCTCCGCTGGTGGCGGCGAAGCCCACCTCCATGCGGTAGCGGTCGAAGGGGTAGTCGGTCTTGGTGCCGTCGTAGATCCCCACCTGGACGAGCTGGGAGGGCGCGGTCTCCCCCTCGGCGGCCTTGACGGTCACCTTGGGGGTGCCGGTGACGCTGATCTCGACCGGGCGGGCGAAGGTCTGGGAGCCCGGGCCGGCGGCGAAGCGGCCGTGCGGGACGGGCGTGACGTAGAGCGTCAGCTGCTGGGCCGTCGGGTCCACGTCCTGCGCGGTGACGTCGAGTTCGATCCAGTCGGCGGCCGAGGGGACGGCCAGCTCGCGGGTCTGCTCGCGGGTGTTGCGTTCGTTCAGGTAGAGGCCGATGCCGCTGCCGCAGAGGGCGACGACCATCGCCAGGAGGACGGCGAAGCGCCAGCTGCGGCGGCGGGGGGCTCGGGGCGGCGTGGCGGGGGGTGCGCCGGTCTCGTCGATGGTGGCCTGCACGGTGGTCCTTCCTGGAGCGCGCGTCGGACGCGGGGCAGGATCGCTGCCGTCCGGGCTGCCGCGCACCGGTGTCTCGTCCGGGGCTTTCCGCTGGGTTGCCCCGCATCCTCCATTGAACTGAAAATTCAGTCAAATGCCCGAATCGCTCCCGTTGCCCCGACCGCTCTACCAGCCCTTCACCGGCCCTGCGCCGGGCCCGCTGCGCCATCCCCTGAGGGAACCTCTAAACTTCGCGGCGATGCCATCCGTGCCCCACCCCTCCTTGTCCGCCGAGAGAGGCCGCCCCATGTCCGCTGACCGATCCCCCTTCGCCCTCCAGCCGGTCTTCCAGGCACTGACCGCGGACGACCCGCGCGAGGTCGGCGGCCACCGGCTGTACGCGCGGCTCGGCGCCGGCGGCATGGGCCGGGTCTACCTCGCCTACACCCCGGGCGGCCGCCCGGTGGCGCTCAAGGTGGTGCGCCCCGAGCTGGCCGGGGACCCGGACTTCCGGGCCCGGTTCGCCCAGGAGGTGGCCAGCGCCCGGCTCATCCACGGACTGTTCACCGCCCAGCTGGTCGACGCCGGGCCGGACGCCGCCACCCCGTGGCTGGCCACCACCTACGTGCCCGGCCCCTCGCTCCAGCAGGTGGTGCAGCGGTTCGGCCCGCTCCCCGAGCGCACCGTCCTGCTGCTGATGGCCGGGATCGCCGAGGCGCTCCAGGCCATCCACGCCAGCGGGGTGGTCCACCGCGACCTCAAGCCGGGCAACGTGCTGATCGCCGCCGACGGCCCCCGGGTGATCGACTTCGGCATCGCCCGGGCGGCCGACGCCGTCGCCCTGACCGGCACCGGACTGCAGATCGGCTCCCCCGCCTACATGGCCCCCGAGCAGGCCATGGGGCAGTCCGCGACCGCGGCCACCGACGTCTGGGCGCTCGGCGCCCTCGCCGTCCACGTCGCGGCCGGCGCCCCGCCGTTCGGCGACGGCCCGCACCCGGCCACGCTCTACCGGACCGTCCACGAGGAGCCCGACCTCGCCCGGGTGCCGGAGGGCCTGCGCGAGCTGCTCCGGCGCTGCCTGGCCAAGCGCCCCGAGGACCGGCCGACCACCGCCGAGGTGATCGCCGCCGCGGCCGGCCACCCCGCGGTGGGCGGGCAGCTGCGGTTCGGCGAGGACTGGCTGCCGCAGCCGCTGACCAGCCAGATCACCCGGCACACCGAGCTGCCGCAGACGCCCGCCGAGGCCGCCGGGACCGGCGGGACCGGCCTGAACGCGGCCCCGACGATGCTGGCGCCTGCGGCGATGCCGACGCCGACCCCGACCGTGCTCGCCACCGCCGCGGCGGCGCCGGGCGGCCCCGAGCTGCCGGGCGTGAGCGCCACCCCGTCCGGGCCCGCGTCGACCGCTCGGCCGAAGCGGTTGCGCGGGCGCACCGCGCTGGTCGCCGTGGTCGCCCTGGCCGTCGGCGCCGCGGCGACGGTGTTCGTGCTCGACGACCCGGACCCGGTGGAGGCGGCGACGGCCGACACCCCGGTGGCCGGCTCCCCCGGGCCCGGCACGCCCGCCGCCTCGTCGGCACCCGGCGGCCCGTCGGGCCCCGCCCGCACGCCCGCCGCCACCACCGCGCCGAGCCGCTCGACGCCGCCCGCCCCTGCCGCCGACTTCACCCCGGACTACCGGGCGGTGGAGCTCACCTCGGCGGATCCGAACTACGAGTTCGACCTGGCCGCGGGCACGGTGGTGCCGGTCGAGACCGTGAACTGGTACGTGGGGCGCACCGACAGCGAGTTCCTGATCCCGGAGACCGCCGACTCCTACATCGGCCGGGACTCCGGCCTCGGCCCGGCCGAGTGCCTCCAGGGGCTCGGCAGCCGTCCGACCGCCCGGGTGCCGTTCAGCGCCGTCGGGCCGCGCGGCGCCTTCTGCGTCCGGTCCGCGGACGGCAAGGAGCTGGCGATCGTCCGGGTGCTGTCGACGGCGGGCGCGGACGGGGCGGTCAAGGTCTCGCTGGACCACTACCGCCGCAACGGCTGACACCCCCGGGAACGGCCGAGAGCCCGTCGCCGCCCACGGCACGGGTGGGAGCGACGGGCTCTCGGCGCTGATCGGCGGCCCGGGGTCAGACCGGGCGCCGGGCCGGGTCGGCGGCGCCGGGGGCGGGGGTTCCGGGCGCAGGAGCCCCCGGAACGGCAGTCGCGGCCGCAGGAGTCGCGGGCGTGGCGGCCCCCGACGTGGCGGCGGGCTGGTCCTCCTCCCGCATGGCCGCCGTCTCCGCCTTGAGGATGCGCATCGACTTCCCCAGTCCGCGCGCCATGTCGGGCAGCTTCTTGGAACCGAAGAGCAGCACCACGACCGCCAGCACCACCAGCAGGTGCCAGGGCTCCAGTCCATTGCGCAGCATCGTCGCCTCACCCGGCCTTTCGTCGTCGGGACCGGGGCCGCGTGCGGCGACCCGGGTCGTCTCGGGATGGTTTGGGTGCTTTCACCGTAGAGCTTGACTGATTTTTCAGTCAATGCGAGAGTGCAGTTCCGGCGATGCCCGGGCCGCCGTGCCCGCCGCCGATCGGCGCAGCGCGCAGCACTCCCCGGAGGCCCCGCCCGCCGCGCCGGACCGGATCCACCCTCGGCCCCACCGGAGTCCACCGTGTCCCAGTCCTCCCTCGCGCGCCGCACGGTGCTGCGTTCCCTCGCCGGCGCCGGCCTGATCGCGGCCGGCGCGACCGCCTGTGCCTCCGGCGGCGACGACGCGGCCGAGCCCGCGGCCCCGTCCTCCGCCCCCGCCGGGCAGCCGTCCGCGAGCGCCACCGCCGCACCGTCCGCGACGGCGGCCCCCTCCCCCGCCGGCGGACGCCGGCTCGGCGGCGAGTGGGAGAAGCACGAGCGGACCTTCATGGCCTGGCCCGCCTCCGAGAACGTCTGGGGCGAGCAGCTCGGCGGCGTCCGCAAGGACATCGCCTCGGTGGCCCGCGCCATCGGCAGCCGCGAGCCGGTGGTCCTGCTGGTGCGCCCCGGCCAGGAGGATTCCGCCCGCAACGCCTGCGGCAAGGACGTCGAGCTGCTGTCCGTCCCGGTGGACGACCTGTGGGCCCGCGACACCGTGCCGGTGTTCGTCGAGGAGGGCGGCAAGGTCAAGGGCGTCGACTTCAACTTCAGCGGCTGGGGCGGCAAGCAGCAGCACGACAACGACGCCCGGATCGCCCGCGCCGTCCTGGACAAGTACGGGATCGAGCGGGTCGCGACCCAACTGGTCGCCGAGGGCGGCTCCTTCGAGACCGACGGCCAGGGCACCCTGATGGTCACCGAGAGCTCGATCGTCAACGCCAACCGCAACCCGGGCCGCGACCGCGACCAGATCGAGGCCGAGCTCAAGCAGGCCCTCGGCATCACCAAGGTGATCTGGCTGGCCGGCGTCAAGGGCAAGGACATCACCGACGCCCACGTCGACTGCCTGGCCCGCTTCGCCGCCCCCGGCGTGGTCTTCCTCGACCGGGCCTTCCCCGGCATGCCCGCGGACGTCTGGTCCCGCTCGGCCGACCAGGCCCGGGCCGTGCTGGCGGACGCCACCGACGCCACCGGCAAGAAGCTCAAGGTGATCGAGATCAGCCAGCCCGACCCGGACAAGATCACCGGCCGGGGCGACGCCTTCGTCTCCTCGTACATGAACTTCTACATCGGCAACAAGGGCGTCTACCTGCCGCTGTTCGGCGATGCCAAGGCCGACGGGCACGCCCAGGAGGTCTTCAAGGACCAGTTCCCGGACCGCGAGATCGTCCCCGTGCAGATCGACACCATCGCCTCCGGCGGCGGCGGCATCCACTGCTCGACCCACGACCAGCCCGCCGGCTGACCCCCACCACCGGTACCGACGACCGGCCGGCCACACGGCCGGCCGCCCCGCCGCCCGGCACCGCCGCCCCGCACCGAGGGAGAAGGGACCCCTTGTGCAGCTGACCCCCACCGAACGCGACCGGCTGCTGATCTTCACCGCCGCCGAACTCGCCCGTGCCCGCCGCGCCCGCGGCCTGCGGCTGAACGTCCCCGAGGCCACCGCGCTGATCTCGGACACCGTCTGCGAGGCCGCCCGCGACGGCCTGCGGCTGGCGGAGGCCGTCGCCCGCGGGCGCTCGGTGCTCTCCCCGGAGGACGTCCTGCCCGGCGTCCCCGACCTGGTCACCGAGATCCAGGTCGAGGCGGTGTTCCAGGACGGCACCCGGCTCGCCGTGATCGCCGACCCGTTCGGCGGGGGCGGCCTGGGCGAGGCCGCCCCCGGCGCGGTGCTCCCCGGCCGCGGCGCCGAGCCGGTGCCCGCGCCGGTCCGCACGCTGTCCGTCCGCAACACCGCGGACGTCCCGGTCTCGGTCACCTCGCACTTCCACTTCTTCGAGGCCAACCCGCGGCTGGCCTTCGACCGCGCGGCCGCGTACGGCATGCACCTGGCCGTCCCGGCCGGCTCCTCGGTGCGCTTCGACCCGGGCTCGGACGTCGAGGTCGGGCTGGTGCCGATCGGCGGCGAGCGGGTCGCGATCGGCTTCGCCGGACTGGTGGACGGTCCGCTGGACTCGCCCCGGGTCCGGCGGGAGGCGCTGCGCCGGGCGGCCGAGCAGGGCTACCTCGGCGCCAACGGCCCGAGCAGTGCGGACGGCCTGAGCAGTGCGAGCAGTGACGACGAGGCGGAGGAGAGCCAGCGGTGAGCAGCAGCAGCGACAGCGCGTCGATCGAGGCGGCCGAGTACGCCGCCGTGCACGGCCCGCGGGCCGGCGACCGGGTCCGGCTCGGCGACAGCGGGCTGGTCGTCCGGGTCGAGTCGGACTCCCAGCGGCCGGGCGACGAGTTCCTCACCGGTTTCGGCAAGACCGCCCGCGACGGCCTCCACCTCAAGGCCGCCGCCGTCCGCGACACCTGCGACCTGGTCATCAGCAACGTCCTGGTGATCGACGCGATCCAGGGCATCCGGAAGACCTCGATCGGCATCCGGGAGGGGCGGATCGCCTCGATCGGGCGGGCCGGCAACCCGGACACCCTGGACGGCGTCGACGTGGTCGTCGGCACCGGGACGGCGATCGTCTCCGGCGAGGGCCTGATCCTGACCGCCGGGGCCATCGACACCCACGTCCACCTGATGTCCCCGCGGATCATGGAGGCCTCGCTGGCCTCCGGCGTCACCACCATCATCGGCCAGGAGTTCGGCCCGGCCTGGGGCGTCGGCGTCAACTCGCCCTGGGCGCTGCGCCACGCGTTCAACGCCTTCGACGCCTGGCCCGTCAACATCGGCTTCCTGGGCCGCGGTTCGTCCTCCCACCCGGCGCCGCTGGTGGAGGCGCTGGCCGAGGGCGGCGCCTGCGGCTTCAAGGTGCACGAGGACATGGGCGCCCACACCCGAGCGCTGGACACCGCACTGTCCGTGGCGGAGGTCCACGACGTCCAAGTGGCCCTGCACACCGACGGGTTGAACGAGTGCCTGGCGGTCGAGGACACCCTTCGGGTGCTGGAGGGCCGGACCATCCACGCCTTCCACATCGAGGGCTGCGGCGGCGGACACGTCCCGAACGTGCTCAAGATGGCCGGCGTGCCGAACGTCATCGGCTCCTCCACCAACCCCACCCTCCCGTACGGGCGGGACGCGATCGCCGAGCACTACGGCATGATCGTCTCCGTCCACGGCCTGAAGACCGACCTGCCCGGCGACGCCGCCATGGCCCGCGACCGCATCCGCGGCGGGACGATGGGCGCCGAGGACGTGCTGCACGACCTCGGGGCGATCGGGATCACCTCCTCCGATGCCCAGGGCATGGGCCGCGCCGGGGAGACGGTGCGCCGCACCTTCGCGATGGCCGGCAAGATGAAGGCCGAACGCGGACCGATGGAGGGCGACGGCCCGTCCGACGACAACGAGCGGGTGCTGCGCTACATCGCCAAGCTCACCGTCAACCCGGCCATCGCGCACGGGCTCTCGCACGAGGTCGGCTCGGTCGAGGTCGGCAAGCTCGCCGACCTGGTGCTGTGGAACCCGGCCTCCTTCGGTGCCAAGCCGTACCTGGTGCTCAAGGCCGGCTTCCCCGCGTACGGCGTCACCGGCGACCCCAACGCCGCCACCGAGAGCTGCCAACCCCTCGTCCTGGGGCCGCTGTTCGGCGCCCACGGCGCCACCCCGGCGGACCTCTCGGTGGCCTTCACCAGCCGCGCCGCCGCCGAGGCGGGCACCGGCGACCGGCCGTACGACCGGATGACCACCCGGCGCCGGCGGGTCGCCGTCCGGCACACCCGCGGCATCGGGCCGGCCGACCTGGTCCGCAACAGCCGGCTCGGGCAGATCATGGTCGACGGGCAGCGGGGCCTGGTCACCCTCGACGGGACCCCGCTGCACTCCGACCCCGCCGAGGAGGTCTCGCTGAACCGCCTCTACTTCCTCTGACCCCGCCGCGGCGGCGGACACCCCTTCACGTCCGCTTGAAGAACTCCACCTCGGCCAGCGCGACGGTGCGGCCCGGGCCGGTGCCCGCCGCCTCGCGGACGGTCAGCTTCACCTGGACGACGTCGCTGATGCCGGTCGCCACCGTCTGCGGGCCCGGCTGGTCGTTGAGCGTGACCTGCTTGCGGTGCACCTCGCCGTCCGAGGCGGTGACCTCCAGGGCGAGCACCAGCGGGCGGGCCTGCTGCCGGAACTGCTCCGGGTCCGCGGAGGCGCCGGTGTGGACGATCAGGTCCACCAGCCGGAACGGGGTGCGGAAGGTGAAGTCGACGGAGTCGCCGATCGCGGGCGCGCCCCAGTAGGTGTTGGAGAGGCCGTCGTCGGCCGCGCTCGCGGGGTGCCCCTCGACCGCGGCCGACGCCGTGGTCAGCGAGGGCGAGACCGGCGCGGTGCTGCCCAGCTTGTCCAGCACGTCCTGGTAGGCGTTCTTGCCGAGCGGGTACAGCAGGACCCCCGCGACCACCAACGCGAGCAGCACGATCAGCGCGATCGTGCGGCGCAGCGCGTTGCCCGAACCGCCGATCCGCACCCGGCGCCGGAACGGCCACCGGGTGCGCCACCAGGGCAGCTCCGGGGCGGCCGCGGTGACGGTCAGCGGGGCCGCGCAGCGCCGGCAGAACCGGCGCTCGGGCAGGTTGGGGGTGCCGCAGCGCGGGCAGGGCGGGCCGTCCTGGGCCTCCTCGACGGCGGAGGCCCGGACGACGGGACGCGGCGCGACGGGCTTGGCGGGCTGCACGGCGACCGGGTCGGTCGGCTCGGTCTGCGGTGCGGCGGGCGGTCGCGGCCTCGGGTCCGGCTCAGGGGCCGGGGCCGGGGCCGGGGCGGGCTCGGATGGCGGGGCGGGAGCCGGTACGGGCCGCGCCCGGGTGGAGGTCGAGCGCGAGGTCTCGGCGGACGGCGGGGACGGCGGCTCCTCGACGGGCCGCTTCTCGACGGGCGGCTTCTCGGCGGGCCGTTCCTCGACGGCCGCGGCGGGTTCCGGGGCCGCGACCTCCGGGACCGAGGCAGGTTCCGGGGCGACGGGCGGTTGGGTGCGCCGACTCCGGCTGGTGACCCGCCGGGAGACGTTCCGCCAGGTCCGCGAGGTGTCGGGGGCGGCCGGCTCGGGCGCAGCAGGCCCGGGCTCGGGCTCGGGCGCAGACTCCGCTTCGGGCTGGGGCCTGGGCTCGGGCGCAGCAGGCTCGGGCTCGGACCCCATCGAGGCCGGCACGGGCGCGGGCCCGGCCACCGGAGCGGGCGCGGCCCCCGCGGCGGGCGCGCGTCGCGACCACCCCAGGTAGGCGCCGCAGTTGCCGCAGAAGTCGTCGCCCTCCGCGTTGGCCGTGCCGCATTCGGGACACACCGGCATCCGTCAGCCCTCCGCTCGCCCGGGTGGACCGGGCAGGATCTCGACCCGGCAGGTCAGGTGGACCGGGCAGCCGGCCCGGACGACGGCCAGCACCTGGTCCTCGTCCAGCCCCGCGCCGCCCAGCGGCCAGACCCGGACCAGCACCCCGCCGCCGCCCGGTGCGGGCGGCAGGGCGCCGTCGGGGTCGGTGGACCAGGCCGCGCCGCCGCCGTCCGTGATCTCGGCCCCGGCGCCCAGCACCAGCCGCAGCCGCTCGGTGAGCCCGCGCCGGGTGCCGCGCCAGCGGTGCAGTTCCACGGCGCGCCCGATCACCGCCCGGCGCACCTCCTCCGGCCAGGCCGGGTCGACCTCGACCGCGACCCAGGAGGCCAGCCAGTCGAGGAAGTCGGTGGGCGCGAGCTCGGGCCGGAAGTAGGCGGGCAGGTTGTCCAGGGTGGCGAAGACCGGGGCGAGGACGGTGTCCAGGCCGGCCGTGAAGCGCTGGGCGAAGTCGTCGTCGGCGAAGAGCGCGGGCAGCAGTTCGCCGATCGGGTGCGGGCTGGGCAGCCCGGGGACGGCGGCTCTGGTCATGGGGTGCCGTCCTCGGTGACGGCGGTGACCACGACCTGGTGCTGGTGCGAGAAGACCAGGGCGTCCGGCGGGACGTCGACCCGCTCGGCGGGCGCGCCCCGGCGTCCGGTGATCGGGTCGGCCGGGAAGAGCCGCAGCTCCTCGACGCCCGCGACGGCGGCCACCCGCTGGAGCACCGCGAACACCTCGCCGTACTGCACCGCCCGGCCGAACGGCCAGCCGGTGCCGGCGGCGCCGCCGCGCAGCGGGTTGAGGTGGCGGTAGAGCGCGTCCAGCACCGCCTCGCGGACCCGGTCGGGGTCGGCGGCGCGGGTGGTGAGCCGGGCGACCACGGTGACGCCCTGGTAGGCGGGCGGCTGGACGAGGACCCGGGTGCCGATCAGCCGCCGCTCGTCCAGCGCGGCCGCCACCTCGGCCAGCACCTGTTCGTCCGGGATGAGCTGCTCGAAGCGCAGCCGCTCGCCCTCGTCGGCGACGGCCTCCGGCACCACCAGCACCCGCACGGCCCCGGCCTCCCCGCCGGTGGCGGGCACGCAGCTGACCCGGGCGGCGGAGGGCGCGGCCTGCCGGGCGATCAGTTCGAAGTCCCCGGCGGTGACGGCGCGTTCCTGCAGCCGCAGCTGGTGCGGGGCGCGCGCCTTGGCGTTCTCGACCGTCTCGCCGTCGACCCCGCCCCGGGCGGCCTCCCGGTTGTCCACCCGGGCGACGTACGGGACGGAGCTGCGCAGCACCGTGACGGTGTTGCGGGCGACGTTGCCCGCGATCCCGCCGCCGGTGCGGTACTGCGGGACGCGCAGCCGGGCGCCCTTGGGCGGCACCGCGCCGAAGGCGCGCAGGCTGCCGTCGGGCTCCCGGACGGCGGGCGGGAACAGGAACTCGCCGTTGGTGGCGTCCAGCACCACGTGCCGGTCGGTCGGCGCGGAGTCGCCGAAGTGCTCGACGACGGTCCAGCGCTGCCAGCCGTCGCCGGCCGAGACCTCGACCGCCGGTGCTCCGCCGTCCAGCAGTACCGGCGGCCGGGCGAGCCGGAAGCGCTGGCCCGCGACGCCCTCCGAGGTGCCCAGCGGCGCGTCGGTGACGGTCCGGGCGTGCACGGCGGTGGCGGTGCCGCCGACGGTGAACACCTCGGCCCGGCGCACGGTCGGGGACTCGGAGTAGAACGGCTGGCCGGGCCGGGGCTCGGTCACCCGGCAGCGCAGCCAGCCGGCCCGCCGCCCGGCCACCACCGAGGCGGTGTGCCCGGCGGGTACGAACACCAGCACCTCGCCGGGCCGGTTGAGGCCGCCGGTGGTGTCGCTGCCGGTCTCGCAGGCGATCCAGCGGGCGCCGTCCCACACCTCCCAGACCAGCGGGGGCTGGCGCGGGTCGACGCCGACGCCCTCCACCCGGCTGTCCAGTCGCACGGCCAGGATGCAGCGCGGCACCACGGCGGGCAGGGCGAACAGCATGGCGTCCCCCGCCGCCGGGCGGGTCTGGAAGCACCGCACGTCCGCGCCGTCCGCCAGCCGGCCGGTGACGTCGGCCTGCTCGCCGGTGGCGGAGACGGTGACCAGCCGCTCCAGCGCGCTGGGGACGACCGGGAGGTCCTCGGCGGTGGCGAAGACCACCGCCTCGTCGGTCTCGGTGCGCAGCGTGGACACCTCGGTGCCGGCGCGCAGCAGGACCGTCTCGGGCTGCGGGGCGGAGAGCCAGAAGTCGACCTCGGCGCGGGCCGCGGCGGGCGGGAAGAGCCGGATGCCCAGCAGGTCCAGGAAGGCGGTGTAGTTCTTCTCGGGCACCCGGTTCAGCCGGTAGAGCAGCTGGTCGACCAGGTAGGCGAAGGTCTCGATCAGGGTGACGCCCGGGTCGGAGACGTTGTGGTCGGTCCACTCCGGGGCGCGCTGCTGCACGTACCGCTTGGCCTCGTCGACGAGTTGCTGGAACCGGCGGTCGTCCAGGTTCGGGGAGGGCAGTGCCATCAGCGGGCACCTCCGTTCGCGGCGGCGGCCCGTTCCGGGTCCGCGGTGTCCGCTTCCGGGGACTCCGGGATCGTGTAGAAGGGGAAGACCAGGTTGCGGCGGTCGTTGGTGGCCCGCACGGTGTAGTGGACGTCGATGTAGAGCGTGCCCTCGTCGACCCGGTCGAAGGCGATCACCACGTCGTCGACGGTGATCCGCGGCTCCCAGCGTTCCAGCGCGATCCGCACCTCGCGGGCGATCCGCCCGGCGGTGGTGCTGTCGCCCGGGGCGAAGACGTACTCGTGGATGCCGCAGCCGAACTCGGGGCGCATCGGCCGCTCGCCGGGGGCGGTGCCGAGGATCAGCCGGATCGCCTCGGCGAGCTCACGGTCCCGCTCCACCATGCCGATCCCGCCGGTGGCGTTCACCCGCAGCGGGAAGGCCCAGCCGCGGCCGATGAAGTCGTTGCTCATATGTCCCCGCCGATCAGCACGTTGAACGCCCCGGCGATGATCTGGGCGCCGCAGGTCGTCTTGTCCCGCATCCGGGCCGCGGGCAGGCCGCCGATCAGCACCACTCCCCTGGTCACCCCGCCGAGGTCGGGCTCGACCAGGTTGGCGGGGCCCATCTCCACGTGCGGGACGCAGGCGTGCACGGTGCCCGCCACCGCGGCGGGGCGGCCGCCGATCAGCACCGTCGCCACCTTGAGGGCACCCGGCGGCGGGGTGGTGAGGACGCCGCCGTGGTCGGTCGGGTCCCCGGTCCGGGCTGCGGGGGGCATGTGCGGTCTCCATTTCCGAGGGCGCCCTGCCGGGCGCTCTTCGTGCTGCGGTTCCTGCTGCGCTTCTTGCTGCGCCTCTTGATGGTCCGTCAGTTGATGCGCACGAAGGCCCCCTTGAGGACGGCCTCGGCCCCGCCGTCCACGGTGACCGCCGTCGTGCCGCGCACGTTCACCGAACCGCCGCGCACGTTCACCTCGCCGGTGCCCGCGTCCAGGGTGATGCCGGAGGAGGTCAGGCGCACCGTGCTGCCCGCCCCGCCGACCCCGCCGTGCACGGTCAGCAGGATCTCCCCGCGCTGCTGGTCCAGCCGGACCTCCAGCTTCCCGTCGCCGCTGGCCAGCCGGACCCCGGAGCTGCCGCCCGGAACGTCCAGCAGTTCCAGCCGGTGACCCGAACGGGACACCACGGAACGGCGGTTGACCTTGCCGGCGGTCGCGTCGACCAGCGGCACGTCGTGCGGCGAGGGCCGGTCCACGCCGTTGTAGAGCCCGCCCAGCACGTACGGGCTGTCCAGGTCGCCCTGTTCGAAGCCCACCAGCACCTCGTCGTTGACCTCCGGGCTGACCACGCCGCCGCCCCCGTGGCCGCCCCACTGCACGGTGCGCACCCAGTCGGAGACGTAACTGTCGTCCAGCCAGGGGAACTTCAACCGGACCCAGCCGCGCTGGTCGGCGCCCGGCTCCCGGACGTCGGTGACCACGGCGACGGCCAGGCCCGGCATCCGCGGGCCGCGCGGCGGCGCGTTGCCGCCGGTCGCCAGCCCGGCCAGCGAACGGTCCGGCGAGGTGCTGACCACCACCGTGGTGCGGTAGCCGCGGAACGGCTCCAGCAGGTGCCGCACCCCGGTGGCGGTGTAGCGGCCGGAGAAGGCCGCGCCGACGTTCCCCAGCGCGACGGCGGTGCCCGCCCGCAGCCGCGGGTTCCCCTCGGCCACCACCTCCAGTTCGCCGAAGCCCCCGGCCACCGAGGCGGCCAGCGAACGGGCGACGGCGGCGGTCTCCGCCTGGGTGCGGTACGGGGTGTCGGCGACGGTCAGCCGGGCCCGGCCGGGGAAGGCCGAGGCCACCACCGAGGGGCTCAGCCCCGGCAGCACGGTCGTCGAGGCGACCGACGGCTCGGTGGCGACCAGGGCGCTCTTGGTGGTGACGTTCCAGCCGCGCGCCTCGACCGTGTCCGCCCCGGCCGCGCCGGTCAGCACCCCGCGCAGCTCCAGCAGGTTGCGCCCGTACTCCAGCACCAGCGGGTTCTGCGGCGCGGGCGTGCTCGGCGCCGGCGCCGAGGAGGCGGGCTGCGGCCGGACGAACTCCAGCTTGCCGTCGTCGTCCACCCGTACCTGCGCGCCGCTCTCCTGCGCCAGGAACTGCAGGAACTCCCAGTCCGGCACGTTCGCCTGGGACAGCTGCTGGTGCACCACCGGGAAGGAGTCGACCTGCCCGCAGGCCAGGCCGGCGCCGGCGGCGACCTCGCGCACGATGTCGGCGGTGGTCATGTTCCGGAAGGCCTTCACCCGGCGCCCGCGCATCAGCCGGTGGGTCACCGCCGCCGCCCGCACCACCGTGTACGAGCCCGTGGTGTCCACCTCCAGCTCCAGCGCCGTCACCTCCCCGGTGAACAGCCGCGCCCGGGTGTTGCCCTGGACGGTCACCACGGAGACCCGCAGCGCGGTGCCGATGGTGATCCCGGTCGCGGAGAGGAAGGTGTGGTCGGCGTCCCGGAAGCTCAGCACCGCCGTGTCCGGCAGGCCGACGCTCTCCTCGATGTCGCAGGAGACCAGCTGCGCCGCCCACACCGGCGGCAGCGGCCCCGGCGCCTCGACGACGGGATCCGCGGCGAACGGCCGGCCGCCCCGGGCCTCGGGCGTGGTCACGCCGCACCGCCCCGGGTCAGCTCGTCGATGCCCGGCACGATCAGCTCCGCGCCCGGGACCAGCACCAGCGGGTCGTCGATGCCGTTCGCCTCCGCGATGGTCCGCCAGGCCGTCGCGTCCCCGTACGCCCGCCAGGCCAGCAGCGGCAGGCTGTCGCCCGCGATCACCCGGTGGGTGCTGCGGGCCTCCGGGGAGCCGGAGGTCGGGTTCTGCCCGGCCGGGTCCACGCTCGCCTCGTCGATGGAGAGCGAACAGACCGCGCGCAGCGGGTTGCCGTCCACGTCGAAGAGCGTGTACGTGACGGACAGGCCGGTCAGCACCCCGTTGAACGAGGTCGTCTTCAAGGTGCCCCAGTCCAGCCGGATCCACGGGCTGGCCGGGGTCTTGCGCGCCAGGCTCGTCGGGGTCGGCACGCAGGCCGTCATCAGCTGCTCCACCGCCCGCTCCACCGAGTTGTCGTGGGTCGCGGTCGAGTCCAGGAACACGTCCAGGGAGAGCGAGCGCGGGCCGCTGCCGACGAACTCCGGCAGCGCCGACTGGCCCGCCATCCGGGACGGCGTGCGCCGCCACTCGGTGGACTTGCGCAGCACCAGGGTCGCCGGGTTGAACTGGAGCGGGAGCCGCGCGATCGCACCGCCGGGCTGGGCGCCGACGGTGGCCGGCGGCTCCATGATGGTCAGTTGCGCCCGGGTGACGCTCGCGGGGACCGCCGACGACATCTGGCTGCTCCTTGGGTCTTGGAGAGGGGAAGGGGGGTGAGGGGTGGCGCTCAGGACGGGCGCAGGCCCGCGTGGGCGATCTCCAGGGACTCCATGGCCGGTTGCGAGCTCGACGGGTCGAAGGACGGCCCGTCCCACCGCACCGGGACGATCCCGAGCACCTGCCAGCCGACGATCCGGCTCAGGTCCGGCCGCAGCGCCACGATCTCGCCGTCCTTCGGCTCGACCTTCCGCACGATCTCGTTCAGCCACCGGGCGATCTTGGCGGTGTCCGCGGTGACCGCGCGGCTCAGCGTGATGTTCGTCCAGGTGATGCGGCCCGGCAGTTGCCAGGCGAACCCGTTGTTGCCGCCCTCCGCGTACTGCTCGATCTCGACCTGCGCGCCGAGCCCCGAACAGGTGGTGAACTCGCCCAGGTCGTTCCCGCCGATCGTCAGGCTGAAGAACACACTGCTCGCGAAGATGTTGTCGGTCATCGGCCCCGCCTCCTGCTGTGCTGCTGCTCACGGTCTACGTCGATCCGGTCCCCCGGCGGCCGTCCGGCCCCGGCGCGCGCTCAACGGCGCAGGTCGTACGGCTTCCCGGCCCGCTCCCGGCCCCTGCGCAGCTCGGTGCGCAGCAGGCGGCCGACCGGTTCGACCAGGCGCCGGGCCAGTTCGTCCAGGTCACCGGGTGCGGCGTGGTCGGGCTTGTCGGGGTCCTCGGCCGCCGTGGCGCCCTTCCCCGCACTGCCCGTCCCCGCGCCGCCGGGCGGCCGTTGCCCACCGGGCTGACCGGTGCCCGACGGGGCCGCCTGCACGGTGGTCGGCCGGCGCGCCGGGACGGCGGTCAACGGCACCCCCACCAGCCCCGCCTGCTCGGCCACCCGCTGCAACACCTGTGCCGTACCGGGCATGGAACGGTGGGCGGCGGGCGGCGGGGACTGGACGAACGAGGCGCTCCCGGATCCGACGGACTGCGCGGCCCGGGGCGCTGCACCGGGTGCCACGGACCGGGACACGACCGGCGACCGCACCGCGAGCGGCTGGGCCTGGGTCTGGGTCTGGCTCTGGGCCGGCGGCAGCGGGCCGGGCGCGCCCGGCAGCCGCTGGAGCGAAGGGACCACCGGCAGCGCGGGCGCTGCGGGCGGTGCGGGTCGGACGGGCTGCGCAGGTCGGACGGGCTGTGCGGCGCCCACCGGCGCGGCCGCCCCTTGCGGCGACGACCCGGCTGCCGCCGCAGGCCACTGGGCGCGCTGGACGACCGGCGAGGGCGCGCCGGAGGACAGCGGCGAGGCGGCCCGTGGGAGCGCCTGGACACCCGGCGGCGCGAGGCGGACCACGGGCACCGGCGCCGACGCGGCCGACCGGCCGCCGGCCCACCCGTCGGACCGGGCTCCGGATCGGGCTCCGGACCGGGCACCGGGCTGCGGACGGCCGGACAACGACCGGGCGGCAGCGAGGCGTTGGACAGTCGCAGGACTGTGGCCACCACCTCCCTGCGGCTGCTGCGCCACGGGCACCGCGCCGCGCGGCCGTTCGGACCGGACGGGTGAGGGGCCGTCGGCGGACGCCGCAGTCGGTGCGGCGTCGCCGGGCGCTGAACTCCTCTGCGCGGAAGGGCGATCGACCACCGCCCGGCCACCCCGGTGTTCGGGTGAACGCCGGGAGCGCAGCCGCTGCACCGCCGTCGCCACCGCGTGCCCGACGCCCCCGCCGGACGGACGCCCGGCGGCCACGACACCCTCTCGCGGCTGTGCCACCGGCTGCCCGGCGTCGGCAGTCCGACCGCCCCCGGGGCTCGTCCCGCGCCGGGGAGCGACAGCCCCCCGGCTCTCCCGCGGCGACGCAGTCGACAGCGACCGTGCCGCGGCCGTCACATCCTGCTCCGGCTCCGAATCCGTCCGGCGCGCACGGGCGTTGGGCCAGGCCACCGGAACCACCGGCGGGGCGGCGGGTACCGCAGCGGCCCCCGACCGGGCACCGCCGCCGCCCGCGAGGGGCACCGACGCCGCCGCCAGGGCGACCGCCATCGGACGCTCCCCGATCAACCCACGCCTCCGGGCGGTGGATTGGACGGCCCGCTGCACGCCCAGGCCGCCTCCGGCCGGACGGGCCGGAACCACCGGGCCGCCGCCGACACGTCCGGCTGCACGCGGCTCCGCGACGGGGCCGGATCCAGCAGTCGGGGAACCAGTTGACGCTGCGTCAATCATGCTCAAGGAAACTGGCGTTGAGGCTGGTGCACTGACCGTGCGCTGCACGGGCGCACCCCCACCGGCGGCGGGCGCGCTCGGCCCACCGCCTCCTGGCAGGGCGACCGAGCCCCGCCGGACCCGCCGCCGCCCACCGGCCGACGAACCGGCAGCGCCTGCGGCTGCCGCCGTCGGCGGCATCGCGTCGAGGGGCGCGCCCAGGCCCGAGCGCGGCCGCGCCGGGGCCTGGGTCGGAGTCGGAGCCTGGGCCGGGATCGGAGTCGGAGCCGGGGTCGGCGCTTGCGCCCGAGCCGGGGTCGAAGCCGGGGCTCGGAGCGGGATCGCGGTTGGGCGCGAAGGCACCCGGGACGCTCGTTCGGCGGTCGGTGAGGACGGCGCACGCTGGACGGTTGCCCCGCCGACGGGCCCGGGCCCGGGCCCGCTCCCACGCGCCGCCCGCTCACCGCTCCCGGCCTCCCCGCCACCCGTGACTCCGGGCTCGGCGCGAACCACCGGCATGGCCGGGGCACCCGGTGCGGGCTCGGTCGTCCGGCGAGCGGACGCAGCCAGGGGCGCCGCGCTCGCGGGCAGCGCCGTCAAGGGCGCGCCGAGCACCGGACGGGCCGGTGCGTCACCACGAGTCGCCGCGGCCCGCTGCACGGCCACGTGGGCGGCGCCGCCCGGGCCCGACGGCGCCGTCCGGGCCGCCGACCCGGTGCGCTCGGGCACCCGCCCGGCACGGGCCGACTCCTCCGCCGCGACTACCGGCTGGGACTCTTCAACAGCAGGGCTCGACACGCCGCCGACGACGTCCGGCGTGGCCCCGCTCCGCCGCCCCGGAACGGCCGCCACCGGCCGTACGGTCAGCAACCGGGGGCGCCGCGCCACGGTCAGCGGTGCGCTGACGGCCCGCGGTCGCACCGCACGCTGAACGGCCGGGCCTGCCACGCCGTTCCGACGCGGCACCCCGGCGGGCGTCTCCGACTCCCGGGCCGTACGGCCCGTCGTACCGGCGGGCGTCTCCACGGCTCCGGCCTCGCCGGGCACGGTTGCCGCACCCGCCACCGGACCGGCACCGCCCGACGGACCCGGCACCGCAGCCCCGGCCCGCCGATCGGCGCCACCCGTCCGCACTGTGCGGGCCCCAGCCCCGGCCGACCGTACGGGCAACTGCCGCAGCCGGACGGACCGTTGGACGGGCCCGGCCCGCCGCCGATCCGCCCGCGCGGACGGCTCGGCCGACCCCGGCGAGTCCTGCGACTCCGCCGGCCCGGCCGCCACCGCACCCGCCGTCGGCCGCAGGACGAGCTCGTCCCCGGCGCCGGCGGTCACCGACGGACGGCCCGGCACCGCGACGGCCCGCAGGATGCCCGCCGGGGCGGAGGGCAGCACGGAGTGGCCGAGCGGTCCGCTCAGCGAAGGGTCCTGCCAGGCGGAGAGCCGGGAGCGGAACGCCAGGCCGTCGCTGACGCCGCGCGGCGACGCCCCGGCGAGGGTGGGGACCAGCGGCGCCACGGCGCGCCAGCCCCCGTCCCCGGCCGCCGGTCGCGGCCGCGCGACCCCGGCGGTACCGGCAGCCGAACCCGAGCCCGAGGTCGCGTCGGATCCCGACCGCGAACCCGACCCCGGATCAACCCCGGCGCCGGACCCGCCGCGCCGCCGCCCGATCCAGTCCCGCAGCCCCACCCCCGTCACCCACCCTCACTGATGCGGGAGTTGAGCCGCGCGACCTCGCGCACCCACTGCCCGCGCTCGTAGTGGGTCAGGTCGAGGAGGTCCTCCCGCGACCAGTGGAGGTGGTAGGCGATGTACGCGATCTCCTCGTACAGCCGAGCAGGCGCGTACGTCACGATTCCCCCAGGCGCCCACCGGCGAGGTCGACCTCGAAGGCGCCGTCGCAGTGCGGGCAGGTCACGGCGGCGCGCGTGTGGCCTTCGCTGTTGATCCGCTGGTAGAGGTCCTGGAGGAAGGCCACGTCGGTGGCGTACATCCGCTCGACGATGCCCGTGTGCACCTCGGCGAGGTCGCCCAGCCTGGTGATCACGTGGCTGAGCAGCACCACGCTGAGGTAGGCCGGGTTCTCCTTGACCCGCAGGTCGATCTGCGGCATCAGTTCGTCGCGCGCGGTCGCCAGGCGCATGGCGCCGTGGCGGTGCACGGTGCCGTCGTCGTCGACGTAGCCGAGCGGCAGCTCGAACTCGAACTCGGTGTGCGGGGACTGCCGCCGGGGCGGCCCGGCCGGCCCCGCCTGCCCCGGGGCCGCCTGCTGCGGCGCGGGGTTCTGCGGGGCCGGGGCGCCTTCCAGCAGTTCCTCAAGGCCGATCTTGCGCCTCACTCGACCCGGATCTCCTCGAACACGATGGTCACCGTCTCGGTCGCGGCGCTGGACTCGCCCGCGCTGAGCGTGGGGCCCTCCCAGCGGCTCGCCCAGGCGTTGGTGAGCTGGATGCGGCGCAGGGTGGCCCCGGTGGTGTCCTTGACCTCGATGGTGAGGTTCTGCCGGGCGGTGTTGATCGCCCCGTTGTTGAGGGTCTCCTTGATCCAGTCCGTGAACGCGCCGCTCTTGTCCAGGCCGCGGGTGATGGTCACCTCGCCGGGCAGTCGGGCGCCGGGCTGCTTGCGGACGATCAGCTTGCCCTCTTGGGTCACCTGCTTGTACTCGACGACGTCCTGTTCGACCGTCAGGTTGCTGATCTCCTTGACGGACTCGACGTTGTAGCCGCCGAGTTGGACGCCGAATATGTGTGTGGAGAGCGGATCGCCTTCAGCCATGGCGTGTGGTCACCTTCCGATGTGTGTCGACAGTGGGGCCGGCGGGTGGGTCTGCGGTGGGGCCGCGACTCACTCGTCGAGGAGGCTGGTGCTGTCGGAGAACTGGGCCAGCCGGAACACCACGAACTCGGCCGGCTTCACCGGGGAGACACCGATCTCGCAGATCACCTGTCCGAGGTCGATGGACTCGGGCGGGTTGTTGTCACGGTCGCACTTGACGTAGAAGGCCTCGGCCGCGGTCTGGCCGAACAGCGCCCCGCGCCGCCACTCCTCGGTGAGGAAGGCGGTGATGTTCCGCCGGATGCTGGACCACAGCCGGTCGTCGTTGGGTTCGAAGACCACCCACTGGGTCCCCAGGAGGATGGACTCCTCCAGGTAGTTGAAGAGCCGACGCACGTTGAGGTAGCGCCAGGCCGGGTCGGAGGAGAGGGTGCGGGCGCCCCAGATCCGGATGCCGCGGCCGGGGAACGCCCGGACGCAGTTGACGCCGATCGGGTTCAGCAGGTCCTGTTCGCCCTTGCTGAGCCGCAGTTCGAGGTCGACGGCGCCGCGGATGACCTCGTTGGCGGGCGCCTTGTGGACCCCGCGTTCGGCGTCGCTGCGCGCCCACACCCCGGCCGCGTGGCCGCTCGGCGGCACCAGCACGTTGCGGCCGGTGGCCGGGTCGAAGACCTTGATCCACGGGTAGTAGAGCGCGGCGTAGCGGGAGTCGAAGCCGGCCTCGTCCTGGCGCCAGGTGCGCATCCGCTGGGCGTTGAGGCCGGGCGGCGGGTCCAGCACGGCGATCCGGTCGCCCATCTGCTCGCAGTGCGAGATCACCGCGAGCTGGACGGTGCGCAGGCCCTCGTCGTCGAGGTCACCGCGCTGGTAGGCGCTCATCAGGTCGGGCACCGCGACCATGGTGATCTCGTCGATCGCCTCCAGGCCGGAGAAGCCGGTGCGGGCGGCCGCGTCGCCGACGTACTCGGCCGGGTCCAGCCGGGTGCCGGCGGCCGCCACCGGGCCGGTCGCGGGGGCCGGGGCGGCGGCGAGCGCGTGGCTGCGGCGCTCGGGGCGGCTCGGCGCGGTGCCGGGCTGCTCGGCGACGGCGACCAGCTTGGACTCGCGCAGCTGGGTGACGACGTAGCCCTTGGTGTTCTTCCGGGTGGAGACGTCGTAGCTCTCGGCGACCTCGGCGCCCCGGCGGACGATCAGCCGGAACCGGTCGTCGGGGACGTTCTCGCCCTCGGCGTCGGCGACCTCGACGGACACCTCGCCGCCCGCGCCGGGCAGGGCCGACAGCAGGAAGCCGCCGATCTCCACCGGCGGGGCCGCCGCGACGGCCGGGGCGGGGGCGCCGCCGGGGACCTGCCGCGCCGGGTCGCCGATCCGCACGACGTAGGCGGAGCCGCCGCCGTTGGCGAAGAACCCGTACACCGCGTGCGCCAGGTAGGTGCCCTCGGTGAACGCACCGAACCGCTGGACGTACTGGTCCCAGTTGGTCACCAGCGTGGGCTCGTGGAAGGGGCCGCTGCCGGCGAAGCCGACGAAGGCGGCGACGGCCGTGCCGACGCCCTCGATCGGCCGGGCACCGGACTGCACCTCCTCCACGTACACGCCCGGGGTCAGGTACGACGGCATACGCGCTCCTCCAGATGACCGGTCCTTGGTCTCACTCGCCCCCGAGTCTGCGTCCGGGGCCGCGCCCGGGGACAGGTCCCCGGGGTCAAGATCGGGGGCAGGATGACTGCCCCGGCGGGCACGGCCGAGTGCGCCCGGCGGCCCCCGGACGCTCCGGTCACGTACGCCCGCCGGTCACGTACGCCCGCCGGGCCCGGACCGTTCCGGTCAGGTACGCCCGCCGGCCCCCGGAGGCTCCGGGGCGGGGCGCAACCGCTCCAGCCACGGCCCGAACTCGCTCTCCAGCACCAGCCGGCCGAGCTTGCGGTACTCCCCGACCACCGCGGCGACCAGCTGGGCCATGCCCAGCGGGGTGCCCGCCCCGGCGGCCAGGTAGGCCGCGGAGACGGCGCAGGCCCGGATCGAGCCGCCGGTGAGCTCGAAGTGCTCGGCGCAGTAGTCCAGGTCGAGGTCGTCGCCGCGGGGCAGGGCCGGTCCGAGGCAGCGGTCCCAGAGCAGCCGGCGCTGCGCCCGGTCGGGCAGCGGGAACTCGGCGATGACGTCCAGCCGCCGGGTGAACGCCTCGTCGAGGTTGGCGCGCAGGTTGGTGGTGAGCAGCGCGATCCCGTCGAAGGACTCCATCCGCTGGAGCAGGTACGCGGTCTCCACGTTGGCGTGCCGGTCGTGGGCGTCCTTGACCTGCGCGCGCTTGCCGAACAGCGCGTCCGCCTCGTCGAACAGCAGGACGCCGTTGACCTGGGCGGCCTCGGTGAAGATCCGTTCCAGGTTCTTCTCGGTCTCGCCGATGTACTTGTCCACCACGGTGGAGAGGTCCACCACGTACAGCTCCATGCCGAGTTCGGCGGCGACCACCTCGGCCGACATGGTCTTCCCGGTGCCGGACTCCCCGGCGAACAGGGCGAGCACGCCGTTGCCGCGGCCGCCGCCGGGGCGCATCCGCCACCGGCCGAGCACCTGCTCGCGGTGCCGGGCGCGCAGCACCAGTTCGCGCAGCCGGTCGGCGGTGGGGTCGGGCAGCACCAGGTCGGGCCAGCCGACGGCGGGCTCGATCCGGCGGGCCAACCGGGCCAGCCCGGCGGCGTTCTGCGCCCGGACGGCGGTCCGCAGGTCCTCGGCGCGCACCGGGCGGCGCTCGGCGGCGGCCGTCCGGGCGGCAACCGAGGCGGCCCGCGCCAGCTTCTCCCGGTCCACCCGGTAGGCGGCCACCGTCTCGGCCAGACCGTCCGTCAGCTCCTCGTCCAGCGGTGTCCCGGCGGCGGCCAGCGCGCGGGCCCACTGCGCGGCGCGGCCGTCGGCGTCCGGCGGCGGGGCGGTGACCACCACGGGACTCTCCCGCGACCAGGCCGGGTCCCACACCAGCGGGCCGTGCACGATCAGCGGGACGGCGGCGAGTTCCGCGCACAGCTCGCGCAACAGCGCGGCCCGCTCGGGGCGTTCGGGCTCCAGCCGGTCCAGCGGACCGAGCACCACCCCGCCCCCGGCCAGCCGGGCCTCGCGGGCGAGCACCCGTACCGTGGCCCCCGGCGGGCGGGCGGCCAGCGCGGCGGCGTCGACGACCAGCGGCGGACGGCCGTCGGCGGCGAGCGCGGCCACCGCGAGCGGGCCGGCGTGGCCGCCCCGGTCCAGCAGGTGGACGGCTCCGCCGCCCGCCGCCGTCGCGGCCGCGCGCAGCCGGTCGACGGCCTGCGCCTCGGCGGGGGTGAGCGCCCCGGCCGGGGCCATCGGTCGGGCCCGGTCGGCCGGGTCGGCGCGGCGGGCCAGCCCGGCGAGGGCGTCGTCCGGTTCGTCCTCGCCGAGCAGGTGGGCCGTCACCCGGTCGGGCACCCGCAGGGTGCGGGAGAGCAGCGGGCGGTCCGGTTCGGTGAGTTCCAGCAGGCCCCCGGCGATCAGCGGGGACCGCGCGGCGAACCGGAAGCGGCCGGCCCCGGCCCCGGGCAGCCCGCACAGGTCGAGGGCCAGCCCGACGGTCGCCCGGCGGCGGGTCAGGTCGTCGTTGAGGTAGCCGTAGAGCTGCTCGAAGCGGGGGTCGAGGTCGGGGGCGAGGGCGACCAGCAGCAGGTCGAGGTCGACCGGGAGCAGCCCGAAGGCGGCGCCGAGCCGGGCCAGCCGGGAGCCGGGCGGCGGGGCGGGCGCGTCCTGGCCGGCCGGCGTGCCGTGGCCGGTGGCCACGGCGGCGGAGGCCAGGATCCGTTCGACCGCCTCCGGGCCGAGGTACTGGCCGCGGTACGGGTCGTCCGGGTCCGGGTCGTCGGCCCGGCGCTCGCGCACCGCGGTGCGGACCCGCTGCTCGACCCGGTGCAGGCGTTCCCACAGGTGGCCGTTGTCGTGGCCGTGACCGTCCCCGTTGTCGGGGCCGGGCGGGGCCCCGGGCACCGCCAGGGCGAGGTCCGGGCTCACCTGATCCCACCCCCGCTGCTCCCGCCCTTGTTGCTCCCACCCCTGCTGCGGCGGCCGGGCGGCAGGGCGCGGTCGCGCGGAGCGGCGAAGCCCTCCGCCCCGGGGTCGCCGGCGGTGTCGCGGTAGCGCAGCCGACGGCCGGGGTCGACGGCGGGCGACTCGGCCGTGTGCGAGGTGTCCACGGCGTGCACCACCAGCCCCTCGGTGACGGGCGGTCCGGCGGGGGTGAGCGGCCCGGCGAGCGGGGCGAGCACCCGCAGGTCGATCGAGGGCCGCAGTTCCCCGCCGAGCGCGGACCAGACGTCGGAGACCGACGGCAGGCCGGTGTCGCGTCCGGCGATGTCCAGGCCGACGGTGAGTCCGAGCCGGGCGAGCGTGCCGGTGAGCAGCCGGGCGGGCAGCGCGTCGACGGCGGTCAGGCACTGCAGCACCTCGGCCAGCAGCCGGTGTTCGTCCTGCGGTCGGTTGGTCCAGACGGTGACCAGGTAGGCCAGTTCGAACCAGCGCGGCGCGGCGCGGTGGCCGAGCACCAGGCCGTCGGCGTCGTGTTCGGCGACGGCGCCGGCCTGGCGGCGCCCGGTGTCCTCGCGGACGTCGTACAGGAAGACGCTGACGGTGGGCGCGGTGCGCCGGGCCGCCAGGTCGCGGGTGGGCGCGTCGAGGACGACCTCGACGCCGCGCTCGGGCAGTCCGGCCTCGGCGAGCAGCAGCCGCAGCGCCTCGTCGACTTCGTGGATCACCGCCGCTCCACCTCCCCGGCCGGCCCCTGCCCCTGCACGGGAAGTCGACCGGGCCGACGTCCCGTGCCCGCCATCTCACGCCTCACCAGCGCTCCACCCTCTCCGTGCACAGCACACCACCGCCTCCGGCCTCACACCCGCACGGGAAGTCGGCCGGGCCGACGTCCCGTGCGGCCACGGCGTCCTCCGGGCTCACCGCCGGTCCACCTCTCCCGGCGGGCCGATGCTGCCCTCGACCACCAGGAAGGGCGTGGTGACCGGGGAGAAGCCGGGGCCGTCGGCCGTGATGGTGCGCGGGCCGGTCTCGTCCTTGGGCAGGATGAGCAGCTGGCCCGCGAAGGTCCCGTCCGCCTTGGGGTACGTGGGCGCGGCGGCGGCGGTGATGCCGGGGTTCCAGGTGAAGCGGACGGGGGCGCCGGGCGGGAAGTCCACGCCGCGCACGGAGGTCACGAAGCCGGGCTTGCCGATCGGCGGCACCGCGACGATCCGCGGCTGGACGACCCGCAGCGGGGTGCTGGCCCGGTGCGGGCCGGGTGTGGCGTCGGTGCCGGTGGTGGTCAGTTCGGCGGTGACGGTGGTGTCCAGCACCGCGACGGGCGAGAGCACCACCCGGACCACCTGGCTGCGCCCCGGGCGCAGGTCGGCCAGAGCGCAGTTGCCGGCCCGGCAGCCGGGCGGCAGCGCCTCGGTGGGCACGCCGGCGGGCAGGCCGAGGGTGAGCCGCAGGCCGGTGGCGAGGGCCTGGCCGGTGTTGCGCACGGTGTAGCTGACGGTCACGTGGCCGCCGACGTAGCCGGGGGTCGGCTGGGCGTCGACCGCGACGGTGGGGCCGGCCTGCGGCGGTGCGGGGGCCGGCGGCGGGGGCGCGGGGGCGGGCGTGCTGCTCGGGGTGGTCGGCGCGGGGGTCGGGGTCGCGGTCGGCGTGGGTGTCGGGCTGGGCGAGGCGGTGGGGCTCGGGGTCGGCGTGGGCGCGCTCAGCACCGGCAGAACCGTTTCGGCCGAGTCGTTCTCCGGGTTCGGGTCGACGACCGTCCCGGTGACGCTCCAGCCGAACGGCTGGTCACCGGTGCGGGTGCCGATCAGGGTGGCGGTCACCCGCACCTCGGCGCCCGGAGCCAGGGTGCCGAGTTCGCAGCGCAGCGCGGCCGCGTCGCACGTCCCGACGGGCGTGGTGAGCCTGCCGAGCCGGGCGCCGGTCGGCACGGAGGCGGTGAGGACGGTGCCCGGTGAGGCCGCCGGCCCGCGGTTGGTCACGGTGACGGTGACGTCGGTGCTGCCCTCGACCGGCACGGCCGGGGTGCGCGGCGGCGCGCTCAGCGCCAGGTGGACGGACTGCTGGACGGCCGGTTCCTTCTGCCGTCCGGGCAGCCGCCGGTCGAGCGGGGTGAGCTTGCCGCTGGCGAGGTCGTAGGTGCCCAGCCCCTCCGGGGAGTTGGGCGGCAGGGCCCGGCGGGAGGTGAGCACCAGCTGGGCGCCGTTCGGCGTCCAGGCGGCGTCCCGCGGCTGGTACGGGCCGGTGGCGGAGGTGTCGGGCAGCGGCCGGGTGCAGGCGCCCTTGTCGTCGCGCAGCCCGGCAGGCAGCAGCACCGTGCAGTCGGTGCCGGTGGGCGAGGTGACCAGGAGGCCGTCCTGCCGGTTGTTGCCGCCGTCGCCGGCCTTGCGGTTGAAGGCGAGGCGCCGGCCGTCGGGCGAGAACACCGGGCTGTCGTCGATCACGTTGCAGCTGCCGGGGCAGGCCGCCCGGCTGAGGTCGCGCTGGCGGGTGAGGTCGTCGGCGGCGACCGTCCAGACGTGCAGGTTGCCGGGGTTGCCGTTGACGACGGCGGTCCGGGAGAAGGCGATCAGCTTGCCGTCGGGGGACCAGAACGGCTCGCCGTCGGAGGCGCCCGGCTGGTCGGCGGGCGGCTGGACGGTGCCGACGATCGCGCCGGTGGCCACCTGGGCGATCAGCAGCCGACCGGGGCGGGCCGGGGTCTGCCCGGCGGCCGGGGTGCTGCGGCTGAACACGATGAGCCTGCCGTCCGGGGAGAGCGAGGGGTCGGTGTCCCGGTCGGTGGGCCCGCGGCCGGCGAGGTTCAGCGGGTGCGGGTTCGAGCCGTCGGCGTCGGCCTGCCAGATCCGCTGGATCCGCCCGGCCGGGGAGTCCTCGTAGCGGGTGACGACGAGCTGTCGGCCGTCGGGCGTGTAGCTCTGGCGCTCGTACCAGGGGTCGTAGCCGGGGCGGGGGTGGAAGAGCGGGTCGGCGCCCGGGTCGGGGTTGGTGTTGGTGTCGGCGGCCGGGTCCTCGGTGAGCACGCTGATGCCGAGGTCGCGCGGGTCGGTGCCGTCCTGGTGGACGTCCTGGACGTCGGCGGTGTTGGCGGTGGCGGCGCTGGTCTGCTCGACCACCGGGCCGCCCTCGGCCTGGGTGCCGAGCCAGGTCGGGGTCGAGATCAACCGGTTGGTGCGGTAGAGGAGTTGGGGGTCGGTGCAGTCGCAGGTCGGCGCCCGGTAGAGGTTCACCACGGGCGGCTGGTTCGGGTCGGGCTGCGGGGCCGGGGGCGGGGAGGTGAGCTGGTCGGCACTGAGGAAGAGGACGCCGGTGCCGTCGGCCAGCCAGGCGGCGGAGCCGGTGCGCCAGGTGGAGCCGGTGCCGGGGAAGAACGCCTTGTCGCCGCCGGTGGGCGAGGTGAGCATCAGGGTGCGGCCCTGGTCGCCCTTGTCCCAGGTGTAGACGATCTGGTTGCGGTGGGCGTCGTCGTTCACCGGGTTCCAGGTCGGGTCGACGGCGTCGCCGACGGTCACGTTGGTGATCTTGGCGGGCGCGCCGCCGGCGAACGGCCGCAGGTAGATCTGGCGGTGTGCCGGGTCCCCGGTGCAGGAGTACGCGATCCACTGCCCGTCGGGCGAGACGGTCGGGTGGGTCTCGTCGGCGGCGCCGTCGGTGATCCGGCGCAGCCCGGTGCCGTCCCGGTTGACCGCCCACAGCACGTGCTGGGTGCCGCCGGAGGCGGTGGTCTCCACCGCCTCGAAGACGACGCCCTTGCCGTCCGGGGCGAGTGCGGGGTGGGCGGTGTCCATGCCGTTGGTGAGCCGGCGCACCGCGCCGTTCGCGTCGCGCAGGTAGACCTGGGGCAGCGGGCTGTCCCGCAGGCTGGTGAAGACCAGTTCGCCGCCGCGGGCCGAGGGTTCCTGGTCGAAGTGGACCGGGCCGGGCCCGAACAGCGGGGTGCTGGCGGCGCCGCCGGTCACCCGGCCGAGGCCGCGGTGGTTGGTGCCGGCGTAGACGATCCGCCCGGCGGCCGGGTCCTCGGCGGTGACGGCCGGGGCCGTCCGGCCGGTCGGCGTGACGGGGGCGGAGCCCAGGGTCAGCACGGCGGTCGCCAGCGCGAGCAGCACCGCGACGGCGGCCCGGGCCGGCCGCCGGACGGGGCGGGGGGTGGCGGTGGCGCCGATCACGCTCGACCTCACAGGATGGCAGGGGCGGTCTCCCCCGCAGTCTCACCGGCCCGGGCGCCCGGGAACAGGGCCCGGGCACCCGAGCCGGGGGTAACGGCCGGTGTCCGCAAAGGGCAGGACGCCGCGGTCGCGGGCGCTGGGGCGTGTCTGACCGTTCGCGTCGGATCAGCGCGCGGCGTTGGGGTGCGTGCATCGCAAGGCGGAGGAG
>NZ_JBHYGR010000106.1:0-10117 GCF_042738155.1 Kitasatospora sp. NPDC059088
CGGTGACCGCGAGCGTTCCGGTGGCTTCAACCGTGACCGTGACGACCGCGGCGGCCGCTCCGGTGGCTTCGGCGACCGTCCGGCCCGCTCCTTCGGCGACCGCCCGTCCTTCGGCCGGGACCGCGACGAGCGCGGCGGCAGCAACAGCCGTCCGTTCGCGCGCCGTGACGACCACCGCGCCGGTGGCCGTCCGCAGGCCGACCGCGGTGGCTTCAACCGTGACGACCGTGGTGGCCGTTCCGGTGGCTTCGGCGACCGCGAGCGCTCGGGCGGCTTCAACGGCGGCGGCTTCAACCGTGACGACCGCAAGCCGCGCTGGAAGAACTGACCTCGGACGAGGTCCTGCGGCCCGGTCGGTGATCGACCGCCGGCCGGCTGACTGAACCACACACGAAGGGCCCGCTCCGTCCCCCGGAGCGGGCCCTTCGTGTTCCCCCGGTATCCCCCGATACCCCCCACACCTCGCTACTGCTCGCCCCCCGAGGTGTTGTTCTGGAAGTGAGAATAACCTGTGGCGCGCGCTGGGGGTAGTCCCGTAGCGTCACGGACATGAGCAGCAGACTGCACGAAGTGGCACGGGTGAACGAGGAGATCGCCGCACGGGGGAGCTACCGGACGGCCGGGGGCGAACTCGTGCGGGTGGGGGAGCAGTTGGCGGCGGCCCGGGCCGGCACGGTGTCGTACTCCCCGGAGGGGCTGGCGGCACTGCTGGCGGCCGGGGAGCGGGGCCCCGCGGGCGGGCCGGTCGAGGTCACGGCCGAGGGCAGCGTCGAGGCGGCCCGGCGGCTGGTCGCGGCCGGGGCCGGGCCGGTCGGGGTGCTGAACTTCGCCTCCGCGCGCAACCCCGGCGGCGGGTACCTGCGCGGCGCCCGCGCCCAGGAGGAGGACCTGTGCCGCAGCGCGCTGCTGTACAGCTGCCTGCTGGAGGCGCCGGACTACTACGAGGCGCACCGGGCCTCGACGGACCTGCGGTACAGCCACCGGGTCGTCGTCTCGCCCGGCGTGCCGGTGGTCCGGGACGGCGGCGGCGGTCTGCTGGCCCGGCCCTACCCGGTCACCTTCCTGACCTCGCCCGCCCCCAACGCCGGTCAGCTGGAACGGCGTTCGGCCGGTGCGGACGTGCGGGGCGTGCTCGCCGAGCGGGCCGTCCGGGTGCTCGCGGCGGCGGCCCGGCACGAGGTCCGCGCCCTGGTGCTCGGCGCCTGGGGCTGCGGGGTGTTCCGCAACGACCCGGCCCAGGTCGCCGAGGCCTTCGAGGGCGCGCTGGCCCGGTACGGGGGCGCGTTCGAGCGGGTGGTGTTCGCGGTCTGGGACCGTTCGCCGGTCTCGGCCAACCGGGCGGCCTTCGAGGCGCGGTTCGGCCCGGCGGTCGTCCCGTCCTGAACCGGCCCGCGGCTCAGCGCCCGCGCGCGGTGCGGCTCAGCGCTTGCGCGCGGAGAGCAGCGTCGCCGCCGTCGAGGCCGCCGCGACCACCCCGGTGACGGCGAACACGGACGGCCAGGCGCCGATCCGCTTCGCCAGCGGGTGCGAACCGCCGAAGGCCGCCACGTACAGGCCAGTGAGCGCCGCCGCGGTCGCCGTGCCCGAGCTGCGGCGCCACTGCGTGGCCGCGCCGGCGCCGGCCGCCGCCAGCACCGCGCCGCCCAGCTCGCGCCGGCCGCTCCAGCGGGCCACGCCGTAACCGCCGACCAGGCCGCCCGCCGCGGCGGGTGCGGCGGGCGCGGCGGATGCGAGCGCGTTCGGGACCTTCGCCATCGTCGACTCCACTCGTGGGGCTCGTAGGGCTCGTAGGGGACGTGCGTCGGTTTCCGACCCTAACCCGGTGAACGGAGCGGCCCGCCGGGGGCCCGGGGGCCGGGCGGCTCAGCCGAAGGCCGCGGCCGGGGAGGCCCCCGGCACCGTGCGGGCCAGCCGCCGTGCCGCCTCCGCCGGATCGAGCACCCGCTCCAGCCGGAGGTCGCCCGGGACCTCCTGGAGGAAGCGCCCGGCCGACCAGCTGCGCTCGTACGGCAGCGGCTCCAGCACCAGGGTGCGTACGCCGTCCAGCAGCGGGACGTCGCTGGGCGTGCCCTCGTTCCAGAGCCAGGAGCCGTCCGGGGCGACCAGGTTGAAGGCGCCGGTGGCGGTGGGCCGGCGGCCGTCCAGGACCGCCGTCCGGGCCAGCGCCACCACCTCGGGGTCCTGCGGGACGCCGGGCAGGTGGCCGCCGCCGATCAGCACGTCGGCGAGCAGGGTGTGCAGCTGGAAGGTGTCGCTCAGGCCGCTCATCCGCAGCAGGTAGCCGGTGCCGGTGGGGCGGTCGAGGACCAGCAGCGGTTCGTCGTCGAGCACCAGCGCCAGGTGGGTGAGGCCCCTGACGTCGTGGCGCTCGCCGCCGTACCGGTCGAACAGCTCCAGCAGCACCTCGGTGACGCCCGAGGCGCGGGCCTCGGTCCGGACGGACGGGTGCGCGTACACCGCCCAGGCGGCCTGCTGCCACAGGTGCAGCGTCCACCAGGCGACCACGGCCAGGTGGGCGCGCCAGGGGTCGAGGTGCTCCGGGTCCTCGATCCGGGCGTGGGCCTCGGCCGGATCGTCGGCCTCCTGGTCCGGCAGCGGCCCGCCGCCGGTCCGCGCCCAGTGCTCGACCAGCCGCTGGGCACCGGTCAGCGCCCCGCGCAGACCGGCCAGCACCGGGCCCGCGCAGGCCACCGGATCGGCACCGGACTCCACGCAGGCGCCCACCACCATCGCCAGGTGCGCCCGGGGGAACGGCGGCGCGTCCGGCAGCAGGGCGGCCAGCCGGGGGCCTACCGCCCGCCGCTCGGCCGGGTCGGCCGGGCCGAACAGCGCGCCGACCAGGCCCAGGGCCGGGCCGAAGCCCTCGTCGTCGCCGGCCGCGACCACCGCCTCCAGTCCGGCCACCGCCGCCAGGAGGGTGGGCTGCTGACGGGTCGGCGGAACGCTCCGGGTGGACATCCGCCGCAGCATAAGCGGATCACGCCGGGCTGTCAGCCGCGGGTGCGAGACTGCGGCCATGACGGACAGCGCCCCTGACAGCACGGCCGACCGGGCGGTCACCGACGGCCGCTACCGGATCCGCAACGTCGGCAGCGGCCTGCTGCTGGAGGTCGCCGAGGCCTCCCGGCGCAGCGGCGCCCGGATCCGCCTCGGCCCGGCCGACGGCACCGACGCCCAGCTCTGGCTGCTCACCGCCGTCCACCCGGGCGGCGCGCTCTTCCACATCGAGAACGCCGGCAGCGGCAAGCGCCTGGACGTCACCGGTGCCTCCCCGGACGACGGCGTCCCGATCCAGCAGTGGTCGGCCAACGCCTTCGGCGCCCAGGAGTGGCTGCTGGAGGCCCATGTGGACGCACCGGGCACCTACACCGTCACCAGCTTCGTCAGCGGCAAGCCGCGGACCGCCACGGAGGCCGGCGTCCAGCAGTGGGAGGACGCCGACGCCCCGACCCAGTGGTGGCGGTTCGAACGCCAGGACTGACCCCGGGCCGGGGGTCCTGAGCCTGGGCTGCCCTCAGGCCGAGAGGTTGGCCCGGAGGGCGGCGAGCTCGGCCTCGGTGGTGCCGTGGGCGGCGAGGTAGGCCGGGACGGTGCCGTGGTGGGTGCGGATCCAGGCGAGGGAGGAGGCGAGGAGGGCGGCGTCGACCGGGCGGGAGACCCGCTCGGTGCCGGTCTCGTCGACGTACGGGGTGGGGCCGTCCTCCAGGCCCAGGCCGGCGTTGGAGCGCAGGAAGTCGGCGGTGATGTCGGCGTCCGAGGCGCCCAGCAGGGACTGCAGGACGGCGACGGTGAGGCCGGTGCGGTCCTTGCCGACGGCGCAGTGCACGATCACCGGGACGGCCTCCGGGGCGGCCAGCCGGCGGATCACGGCGGCGAGCGAGGGGCCGGCGGTCCCGGGCATGAAGGTGTAGAGCGCGGCCTGGTCCTCGGGCCACGGCCGGGTGAGGTCGCCGCGGTCGGCGGGCAGCGTCGGCAGGTTGAGGGACTCGTGGTCGAGGCCGTGCCGCTGGTCCGGCCAGACCTCCAGCTCGAACGGGCTGCGCAGGTCGATCACCGTCCGCAGGCCGAGCTCCTTGAGCTTCCGGGCGCCCTCCTCGGTGAGCGTGTGGAGGGAGCCGGAGCGGTAGAGGACGCCCCGGCGCAGGGCGCCGATCCCGCCCGCGTCACGGAAGTTGCGCACACCGGGGATGTCGATGAAGGCAGCGGTCATGGCCCCCACGGTACGGGCGCGGACGGAGCGGGGGGAAGGAAACCGGAGAGGACCGTTCGCCGAATCCCCGCCCCCGGGCCGGGGCCGTCAGCGCCCGCCGGAGACCTCCAGGAACGCCCCCGTGGTGTACGAGGCGGCCGGGGAGAGCAGGAACAGGATCGCCTCGGCGACCTCCTCCGGCTCCCCGCCGCGCCGCATCGGCAGGCCCGGGGCGACCCGGTCGACCCGGCCCGGTTCGCCGCCGAGCGCGTGGATGCCGGTGTGGATCAGGCCCGGGCGCACGCAGTTGACCCGGATGCCCTCGGCCGCGACCTCCAGCGCCAGGCCGCGGGTCATCGAGTCCACCGCGCCCTTGGCCGCCGCGTAGTCGACGTACTCGTTCGGCGAGCCGATCCGGGAGGCGGCCGAGCCGACGTTGACGATCGCGCCGCCGCGCCCGCCGTGCCGGGTGGACATCCGGCGGACGGCCTGGGCCGCGCACAGGAACGGGCCGGTGATGTTCGCCGTCCAGATCCGGTTCAGCCGCTCCTCGTCGATGTCCTCCAGCCGGCACTGCCGCTCCAGTGTGCCCGCGTTGTTCACCAGCGCGGTGAGCGGGCCGAGTTCGGCGTCCACGGTGGCGAACAGCCGCTCCACCTCGGCGCTGCGGCCGACGTCCGCCCGGACGGCGATCGCGGTGCCGCCGTCGGCCCGGACGGCGTCCACCACGGCGGCGGCCGAGGCCTCGTCCGCCCGGTAGTTGACGCACACCCGGTAGCCGCGGCGGGCGGCCAGCAGGGCGGTGGCGGCGCCGATGCCGCGGCCGGCGCCGGTGACGAGCAGGACTCCGTCGGTGCTGGTGGTCGACATGGGCCGTACGCTACCCGGCCGGCCACCCCCGCGCGGCGGCCGCCCGCAGCGCGGCGACCTTGGGCGCGCGGCTCCTCGGCGAGTCGAGGCCGAACCCGCGGGCGTCGCCCAACTCGTCCCGGACGTACGCCTCGGTGCGGGCCACCGCGGCGCGCAGCGCGTCGTCCGGCGGGACGAAGGACTGGTGGACGATCTCGGCCCGCTCGGTGTCGTACTCCCACAGGCCGACGATCCGGCCGCGGTCCAGCACCAGGTGGGTCTGCGGGTCGGCCTCGCCGCCGAAGGTGCGCCCGGCCCGGCCGGCGGGCAGCGGGCGGGCGGCGTCGGCGGGGTCGAGCAGCCGGGACAGGTCGCGGTGCAGCAGGTGGATGCCGTCGATGCCGGCCAGCAGGGTGTAGTGCGGCTCGGCCGGCCGCTCGAACCCGGCGAACTCCTCGGCGAGTTCGGGCGGCAGCAGCAGTTCGGAGCCGGGGGCGAGCGGCACCGGGCCGGCCTCGGCGACGGCCCGGCGGGCGGTGGCCGCGGAGAAGCCGGAGAACCAGCGGAAGTGCCCGAGGGTGGCCGGCCCGGCCCAGGAGAAGTAGCGGCGGGCGAGGTCCACGGCGTCCCCCGCGACCGGCTGGTCCCAGCCGACGTAGCCGTAACGCTGTTGGTCCAGGCGGCCGTTGACGGGCACCCGGCGGATCCGGCCGCGCGACTGCAGCAGTCCGAGGGCGAGCGGCAGGGTGGTGGCCAGGCCGCGTTTGCGGCCCGCCTCGCCGAGCGGCCGGACGGCGTCGCCGACCGCCTCCCGGATCGTGGTCGGGTCCAGCGGCCCGCCGTCGGAGAGCGCCCGCTCGATGGCCAGGCAGAGCTGCTCCACCTCGTCCCGGCCGACCCCCAGGTGCTTCGCCGCGGCCGCCAGTTCGCCCTCCGGGGCGGCCGCGCCGACCGCCAGCCCGAGCGTGAAGTCGGCGGCCGGCAGCAGGTACGTACAGCCGCGGGCGGACGGCAGCTCGTGCACCGCCAGGTCGGCCACCGCCGCGTCCACGGCCGCCCGGCCCAGCCCGGCCCGGGCGAACAGGCCCAGGTACGGGGCCGCGCCGCCGACCGAGCGGGCCCAGCCGGTCGCGGCCAGCACCTCGGCGGCGGACGCCCCGGGGTGCGGGCGGTCCAGCCACTGCCGGTGCGACCACCAGGCCCGCAGCTTCTCGACGCCGACGGCTTCCGGGCGGGGATCGTGCTCCATGGGGCCAGTATCGGCGGCCGGGCGGGCCCCGGACCGGAAATCGCTCGCCCGGCGCGGCCCGTTCCGGAGAGGATGCGGTACCCGGCAGAACCGGTGATCGAGAGGAGGACGCATGACCGACACACCCGGCACCGTGCTGCTCTCCGGCATCGTCGGCTCCACCGCCTACGGCTTCGCCCACGCCGGCTCCGACGTCGACCGGCTGGGGCTGTTCGCCGTCCCCACCGAGGAGTTGCACGGCCTGCACCGCCCGGCCGAGTCGCACGTCACCACCGGGCCGGACGTCACCCTGCACGAGGCCGCCAAGTGGTGCCGCCTGGCGCTGTCCTGCAACCCGACCGCCTCCGAACTCGTCTGGCTGCCCGAGGACCTGTACGAGAGCGCCACCCCGCTCGGCCGGGAGCTGGTCGGGATCCGGTCGTCCTTCCTCAGTGCCCCCGCCGTCCGCCGGGCCTATCTCGGGTACGCGGACCAGCAGTTCCGCAAGCTGCTGACCCGTGACACCACCGACCCGGCCACCCGTCGGCGGGCCGCCAAGCACGCCCGGCACCTCGTCCGGCTGGTCGAGCAGGCCGTCCGGCTGCACCGCACCGGCCGGAACCTGATCCGGCTGCCCGACCCCGAGCGCGTCCGCGAGCTCGGCGAACGCATCGCCGACCGCCCCGCCACCGCCGAACAGCTGCTCGCCGAGGCCGCGGACCGGCTCGCCGGCCCCGGCGTCCTGCCCGGGGCCCCCGACCCCCGCCCCGCCGAGGCCTGGCTGCGCCGCGTCCGCGCCGCCCACTACGCGCCGCCCCGGGACGCGCCCCCGGCACCCGGCGCGCCCACCCAATCCACTGGCGGAGCCCTGGGGCCCACCGGGTAGGATCACCGTGGCCCTCTCCACCCGGGACTCCCCGGGGCGCGGGGCCGCGGGCCACTAGCTCAATTGGCAGAGCTGCGGACTTTTAATCCGTAGGTTCAGGGTTCGAGCCCCTGGTGGCCCACCGTTCGGACCCGGGGAGGATGCCATCCGACCTGGGTCTTCTTCATTCCCCCGGCGCGATCGCCGCAATTCCTGACCGTGTGCAGCCAGCGGTGCGACCGCGCTGCGGCGGTGTCGTGACCGTGCCGCGGCCGCGACTGCGGGCCGATGACAAACGGACGTTGACGCGACATCAGTTCAAAGGTCGCGCATTCGGATGTGAACATGCCGGGAAAACACCCTCGCGGCGCGGCCCGAACCGGTGTGCGGTGGTCCGTGACGCGAGGCCAATCAGCTGATGTGAATGGGAAGTTCGGCGACCCTCGCCGTCGGTCGGCGAATACCGTCCGTACCCGTCCGGGAGGGGCGCGAAGGAGTGCGGAGGGGGCGCCCGAGCAGCCGGAACGGACGTTCGGGCGGGTCGGCGCAGAGAGCGTGGACGGCCGGTTGTCGAGCCCCCGGATCTTGTGACGTTGGTCACGCCGGAGCGCGCGAATCGGAGGGGGGGTTCGGCCGGATCCGCGGGGTGGTGTACGTACGGTGACCGGGGAGGGGTGGGGAATCCGGGGGTCGGGGCGCCCGCCCCGGAGGTGTGGAGGGGTCCTCAGCACGGCTGATGCCGACGGGGCGGAATCGACGGGGCGAGCGACGGGCCGGGTGGAATTGCGGTGGGTAGTCGTGGCGATATCCGGAACCCGTCCCTCTATTTTTTCTCGATTGCGGTGAATCGGGCGATATAGCAGGGATGTGTGCTTCGAGTGGCATGCTGGTACGGGGGAAGGACGCGCCGGAGTGAGGGTCTAGGAATTGGCGTCGCGTCGGTTAATATGCCAATCAGTGGTCATCATCGAAAAATGACCGACGGCCGGGGTCGGCGGACTCGGCATCCTCTTGCGGCGGTGATTGAACCGACTTAGGGCAACGAGCCGTTCAGTCGCCGCGTAATCGACACCTGGCAGCTCACGGGGGGGACATGCTGGAAATCGCTTTTCTCGGGCCGACGGTAATTCGGTTGAATGGTGAATCAATCTTGCCCAGTGCGGGGAA
This sequence comes from Kitasatospora sp. NPDC059088, assembly GCF_042738155.1. Taxonomy (NCBI): domain Bacteria; kingdom Bacillati; phylum Actinomycetota; class Actinomycetes; order Kitasatosporales; family Streptomycetaceae; genus Kitasatospora; species Kitasatospora sp. NPDC059088. The sequence goes on from NZ_JBHYGR010000106.1 coordinate 8,299, forward strand.
GCCGCGTCAGCTGTTGACGCTGCTCGCCCTGCGGGCCGATCGTGCCGTCCAGGTCCCGACGCTCATGGCCGAGATCTGGGACGAGTCCATCCCGCGCAGCGCCGCCACGACGCTGCAGACGTACATCCTCCAGCTGCGCCGCAGGATCGCCCAGGCGCTCGGGGAGGGCGAGGAGCGGGCGGCCGGGAGTGCCAAGGACGTGCTGGCCACCCGCTTCGGCAGCTACCAGCTCACCTGTCCGGTCGAGAGCAGCGACCTCAGGGAGTTCGACCGGCTGGCGGCCCGGGGCCGCGACGCGATGGAGCGGAGCGATCCGCGGACGGCGTCGGCCGAACTGGCCTCGGCGCTCGTGCTGTGGCGCGGACCGGCCTTCGCGGACGTGACGGTCGGGCGCTCGCTCGAAATGGAGACGCTGCGGCTGGAGGAGGCGTTCCTCCAGGTCCAGGCGCTGCGGATCGAGGCGGACCTCCAGCTCGGACGGCACTCCGAGCTGATCGGCGAGCTCCGGATGCTCACCGCGCAGCACCCCATGGACGAGGGCTTCTGCGCCCAGTTCATGACCGCGCTCTACCGCTCGGGCGGGGCCTGGCGGGCCCTGGAGGCCTACCAGCGGCTGCGCCGGACGCTGGACGCCGAACTCGGCGTCGAGCCGTCACCGCGGCTCCAGCGGCTGCACCTCGCGGTGCTGCGCAACGAGCCGCTGCGGGACGCGCCCGGCGTGGGCGCGGTGCCGATGCGCCGCGCGGGCTAGCCGACCGCGGCGCAGCGGCGGCAGGGCGGGACACGGCAGGGCGGGACACGGCGGGGCGGGACACGGCAGGGCAGGACACGGCAGGGCGGATCGGCGTCGGGTAGCGGCCGATCCGCGGGCCGGGCCCGCACGGGGCCGCGAAGCCGACGTCGGAGAAACGGGAGCCCGGGACGGCCGAACGGCCGGCCCGGGTTCCGGCCGTTCGCCCCGAACGGCCGGCTGCGGCGGAAATGCGTCAATCCTTTCGGGTAGGTCGGACCGGACCAAAGGCTAGTACCCACTCCTCCATCGGACTGCGAGGCTATTCCGGGCGCCGCCGAAAAGGGCGGGCCGAGGTGTGAATGGTGGAGGAGCGGATATGACTGACGGCTCGATTTCCGTTGCGATTGCGTACCACAGTGGTTACGGGCACACCCAGCGGCTGGCCGAGGCGGTCCGGGAGGGTGCGGCGGGTGTGTCGGGCGTGACGGCGGAATTGATTTCGCTGGAGGAACTCGGCGACGAGGCGTGGCAGAAGCTGGACGCGGCCGACGCGATCATCTTCGGCTCGCCGACCTACATGGGCTCCGCCAGCGGGAAGTTCCACGCCTTCGCGCAGGAGAGCAGCGGTCGCTGGTACGCCCAGACCTGGAAGGACAAGATCGCCGCCGGCTTCACCACCTCCGGTGCGCTGAGCGGCGACAAGCTGCACACCCTCCAGTACTTCACGCTGCTCGCGGCCCAGCACGGCATGCACTGGGTCAACCTCGACCTGCTGCCCGGCAACGGCGACGACGAGCTGAACCGGATCGGCGGCTGGCTCGGTGTGATGGCGCGCTGCCCGGGTGACGCGGGGCCGGAGGAGCTGCCCAAGTCCGACCTGCTGACCGGTGCCCACCTCGGGCAGCGCGTCGCCGAGCACGCCGCGCTCCTGCGCCGGGCACGTACCGCCGGCTGATCCGGTCGCAGGCGCGTCGGCCGGACCCCCTGAGCCGGCCGGACGCGGTGGTGGGGGCCGGGCGGGGCGGGCGGCCGCGGCGCCCCGCCCCCGCCCGCACCCCCCCCCCCCCCGCCGCGCGGGGCCGCCCC
>NZ_JBHYGR010000106.1:10127-20644 GCF_042738155.1 Kitasatospora sp. NPDC059088
GGGCCCCGCGCGCGCCCCCGGCGCCGGGGGGTCACCGGCGGCCGGCGGGGGCCCCCCCCCCCCCCCGGCGGGCGGGCGGGGGGGGGCCCGCGGGCCGGCCCGCCCGCCCGGGGCCCACTGGCCCGTCCGGAACGCCCCGCGCGGCGGTCAGTCGAGGAGCCCCCGCCGGAGGACGGCGAGCTGCTCGTCGACCATGCGCCGGGAGACGGCCGAGTCGATGCCGATCGAGGCGTGGAACGTCCCGGGGTAGTGGACGAGTTGGGTCGTCACCCCGGCCCGGATCAGCCGGAGCGCGAAGTCGAGGCCCTCGTCCCGCAGCGGGTCGTACTCGCACACGCCGACGAAGGCGGGCGGCAGGCCGGCCAGTTCCTCGGCGCGGGCCGGTGCGGCGTAGCCGGAGGCGGGGGCGCCGCCCAGGTAGTGCCGCCAGCTGAGCTCCAGGTTGGGCCGGTCCAGCATCGGGGTGTCGGTGAAGGCCCGGGCGGACACCGTCTCCAGCCGGTCGTCGAGCTGGGGGAACAGCAGGTAGAGGAAGCGCAGGGCCGGGCCCCCGCGGTCGCGGGCGAGCAGGGCGGCGGCGGTGGCCAGCGCGCCGCCCGCGCTGTACCCGGCGGTGCCGATCCGGTCGGGGTCGACACCGAGCGCGGGCGCCTCGGCGGCCAGCCACTCCAGCGCCGCGTAGCAGTCGTCCAGGGCGGCCGGGTACGGGTGTTCGGGGGAGAGCCGGTAGTCGGGGGAGACCACCAGGGCGCCGACCCGGTCGGCGATCCGGGTGGCGGCGATCTCGGGGGTGTCGAGGTCCCCGGTGACGAAGCCGCCCCAGTGCGGGAAGAGCAGGGCGGGCAGCGGGCCGGGCCGGTCGAGCGGCCGGTAGGTCCGGACGGTCAGCTCGGGGCCGCCGGGCACCGGGACGCGGCGGTCGGCGACCTCGACGGGGCGCTCGGGCCGGTAGGCGGTCTGGGCGGCCATGATCGCGCGCATGGTGGTCCGCGCGGCCTCGGGGCGGCGGTAGTCGGGCGGCCGCAGGCGCGGGACGAGCGGGGCGAGTTCGGGGTCGAAGGCGTAGCTCACGCGGTGCCCCCGGTCGTACGGGACCAGGTGAGCACCCGGCGCTCGGACGGGCCGCCGGCCGCTCCGGCCGAGCCGGCGAGGGTGAGCACGTCACCGGTGAGGGTGAGGTCGCGCAGCTGCCGGCTGCCCACCATGTACGGGTGGGAGCTGACCGCGACGTCGTGGACCACCCGGGTGCCGGGGGCACCGTCGTCCTCGACGAGGTGCCAGCTGCCCGCGTACCCCATGAAACGGCCGGGGCCGGCCGGCGGGCCGTCGGTGCGCATCATGCTCACCGACACCCGGCCGTCGGCCGAGTAGATCAGCAGGCCGCGCGGTGCGGGGCCGAGCGGGCCCTCGCGGAACCCGCCGTCGTCCTCGGTGAGGTAGGAGTCCAGCTGCCACCCGCCGACCAGCAGCTCGGCGGTGGTCGGGCTCACGCGGCACCGCCCGGGGAGCGGCGGCCGGAGACGGTGAAGCCGCCGACCCGCAGGGCGGTGCCCTGGCCCCACAGCCGGCTGCCCGGCAGGGCGGCGTCGTCCACGAAGCGCTGCGGGGCGGGGGTGTCGACGGCCGGGTCGAGGTAGTGGTCCGCCTCGGGGGTCAGCCGGACCAGGCCCGAGCCCGGGCGGCCCGCCCTCGCGGCGTCCAGGATGTTGAACATCCCCAGTCCGAAGGCGAGTTGGCGCGGCGCCACGAGCTGTTCGGTGCCGCCGTGGTCCAGCAGCATGTGCCGGCGGCCGGCCGGCAGCCGGTAGCCGATCCGGTCCACCCGGAACACCTCCCGGCCGTCCAGGTACCAGGTCGCCAGGCCGCGGGAGCGGTCGTAGGAGATCCGCAGCAGGTGGCTCTCGGACGGGCAGCGGCGGGCGACCGGCACCGCGTAGAGGAAGGCGGCGTAGTCGCCGAGCTGCGGGCGGTTGTGCGGCAGCCGCTCGTACCCGGCGTAGATCCCGCGGTCGGTGAGGAAGAAGTCGAAGGCGACGCCCGTCTCCAGGTCCTGGACGGGCATCGCCGGCGCGGCCAGCCGGAGGTCGTCGGCCGGGTCGAGGACGGCGGCGCCGAAGGGGTGGCCGGCCATGCCGTAGGAGGAGGCCGACAGGACGGCCTCGCCGGAGAGTTCGGTGTCCGGCTCGGCGTCGAAGCCCAGCACGCCGGAGGCGGCCTGGTGGTTCGGGTAGGCCAGCCACTTGACGTGGTCCATGCTCCCGGGGAAGCCGCTCGGGTCGTTCGGGCCGACGGTCATGGCGAAGGCGGGCTCGCCGGTCCCCGGGTTGGTGGCGCCGGAGACGACCGTCAGGCCCCGGCGGTCGGTGGTGGCGACGCCGTCGCGGCCGATCGTGGGGCCGAACGGCAGGAACGCCCAGCGGGCGCCGGGCCCGTCGGTCGAGAAGCCGTTCGCGAAGTCGTCCCGCCAGAGCACCCGGCGGCGCGGGGGGGGGCCCCCGCCGGGGGCGGGGGCGCGCGGGCCGCCGCCGGCCCCGGGCGCCCCCCCCCCCCCCGCCGCCCCGCCCCCCCCCCCGCCCCCGCGGGGGCCGCCGCCCCCCCGGGGGGCGGGGGCCCCCCCCCCCCCCCCGCCCGCCCCGCCCCCCCCCCCGCCCGGGTCGGCCGCGGCGGTGCCGACCAGGCCGGTGGCGGCCAGGGCGGTGCCCGCGAGGGCGGTGGTGGTCAGGACGGTCGTGGAGCGCAGGACCTGCCGCCGGCTGACGGTCATGGGGTGTCCTCCTGTGAGGGGTCGGGCCGGTGAAGGGCCGGCCGGTGAGAGGCCGGGGAGTCAGAGCGCGATGACCTGCCGGGAGAAGGCGACCGACGCGGACTCCACCTGGAGGCCCTGGTGGCCGGCCAGGGAGTTGACGTCCCGCCAGAAGCGCTGCAGCGGGCTGCGCACGGACTGGCCGGTGGTGCCGATGGTGCGGAACAGCCGGTTGACGACGCCCACCATCGACTCGGTCGCCATCGCGCAGTCCCGCCAGTTCCGCATGGTCAGCAGCGGGCTCAGCGCGCCGGCCGCGTCCGCGGTGCGGGCGGCGCGTTCGAGCAGCAGCTCGGCCGCGTCGATCTCGGTGGCGCTGCGGGTCAGCGTGACGTCGTAGGAGGCCCGGTTGAAGGCGGGCATCCCGGCGTGCGCCTGCCGCGGCCCGGCCGCCGCCGCCGCCCTGATCTTGGGCGTCACGGAGCCGGTCCACGCGGCCAGCGCGCCCTTGGCGGCGCCCAGGGCGGGGGTGGCGAACATCATCGTGGTGGCCTGCATCGGCACCGCGTGGCAGGGCGCGTCCGAGTCCGCGGCGCGGCCGGTGAAGAGGTCCTCGCGGCTCATCGACCGGGCATCCGGGACGAGGACGTCCTCGACCGTCACGCTGTTGCTGCCGGTCGCGGCCATGCCGACGCTCTGCCAGGTGTCCTCGGTCCGCCACGCGTCGCGCGGCACCGCGAGGACCCGGGCCTGCGGCTGCCCGCCGTCCTCGGCCGGCACCATGGCGGCCAGCAGCGCCCAGTCGGCGTAGTCGATCGCGCTGACGAACGGCCAGGTGCCGTCCAGCCGGTAGCCGCCGGGCACCCGGCGGGCCGTGCCGAGCGGCGTCAGGGAGGCGACCAGCAGGGCGTCCGGGCCGTCCGCCCAGACCTCCCGGCAGCCGGCGGCGGGCAGGTGCGCGGCCATCCGCGACACGTGGGCGGAGAGCGACGCGCACCAGGCCGTCGCCGTGCAGCCCTCGCCCACCGCGCTCACCGCGCGGTTCAGGTCGAGGAAGGTGCCCTCGTCGCCGCCGCAGGCCTTGGGCACGAAGTGCCGGGCGAAGCCCGCCGCGACCAGCGCTCCGGCCACCTCGGGGTCGAGTCGGCGGGCGGCCTCGGCCCGGTCGGCGCGCTGCGCCGCCAGTGCGCCCGTCTCGCGGGCGGCCGACACGAGTTCGGACGTCAGGTCCATGGTGGTTGCTCCAGGGTCGGGACCGGCCGCAGCCGGTCGGGCGGGCGGCTCCCGGAACGCTCTCCGCCCGGGTTCGAGGACCGCTTGAGCCCGGCTGGAGCGTCCGGCCGCCGCCCGGATCCCCTCGATCGGGGTTCGAGCGGCAATCGAGGCAGCGCCCGGAGGCTGTACGTCGTGCCCAGCCCGCCGTCGGCCGGACGGCCCGGGCGGCGCGCGTGACGAATCGGGTTCGAACGGGGCGGAGTCGGATGACAGACCAGTTCAAGGACGTGATGGCCCGGTTCCCGACCGGGGTCACGATCGCCACCACCACGGACCGGGACGGGACCCCGCACGGCCTCACCATCAGCTCGTTCTGCTCGGTGTCGCTGGAGCCGCCGCTGGTGCTCGCCTGCGTGGCCAAGTCGGCCACCTGCCACCCGGTGTTCGCGCGGACGGGCCGCTTCGCGATCAGCATCCTGCACCAGGACCAGTCCGACCTGGCGCTGCGCTTCGCCGACCGCACCGCCCGCAAGTTCGGCGGCGGCGGCTTCCTGCGCACCGACCGCGGCAACGTCGTGGTCGCGGACGCCCTCGCCACCCTGGAGTGCACCGTGCACAGCCGGCACGACGGCGGCGACCACACCATCCTGGTCGGCGAGGTGGTCGGCCAGACGCTCGCCGCCGAGGGCGCGCCGGTGGTCTACGTCGACCGCAGGTTCGCCGCGCTGGCCCCGACGTCCTGAGACCGGAGGCAGCTGCCATGGCGGACACCGCCCGACCGATCACCGCCGACGACGCGACCCTGCGCCGGCACCTGGCGGACGCCGACGTACCGGCGCTGCTGATGACCGTCGCGCACCTCACCGGCGACCTCTCCCTGCTGCGCGACGACCTGCGCGCACCCGGCTGGCTGTTCGCCCCCCAGGGCGGACTGAGCCCCGAACGCGCGGCCGAGGCCCGGGAGAGCGCCCTGGCGGCCCTCGCCCGGCTGCGGGACGGCGACGGCGCGGCGGGCGCCGTGCCCGCCCCGCCCGGCCCGCCCGCCCCGCCCGGCCCCGAGCTGCTGCGGGCGATCACCTCCTGGGCGATGGAGCGCGACACCGGGGACCTGGTGCCGCTGCTCGCCGAGGAACTCGTGCTGCCCGGCCACGGGCCCGACCCCAAGGCACCCCGCTGGACGGCGGACGGGCTGCGCCCCGGCACCGACTTCCGGGTGGTCGTGGTCGGCGCCGGGTTCAGCGGCCTGCTCGCCGGCCACCGGCTGGCGCAGGCCGGGATCCCGTACGTGATCTACGAGAAGAACGCCGACCTCGGCGGCACCTGGTTCGAGAACACCTACCCGGGCTGCCGCACCGACGTGGCCAGCCACCTCTACAACTACTCGTTCGCGCCCAGGCACGACTGGCCGGACCACTTCTGCCGCCAGGACACCGTGCTGGAGTACCTGCGGGACTTCGCGAAGACCTCCGGGGTCGCCGAGCACATCCGCTTCGGCACCGAGGTGACCGAACTGCGCTGGGCGGACGAGGAGTCGCGCTGGTACGTCACCGTCGCGGGGCCGGACGGCACCGCCGTCGAGCGCCACCACGCGGTGGTGAGCGCCGTCGGCCAGCTGAACCGGCCGCGGCTGCCCGACCTGCCCGGGCGGGAGTCGTTCGCCGGGCCGGCCTTCCACTCGGCCGCCTGGGACCACTCGGTGGACCTGGCCGGCAAGCGGGTGGCGGTGGTCGGCACCGGGGCCAGCGCCTACCAGCTCGTGCCGGAACTCGCCGGAACCGCCGCCGAGGTGCTGGTGTTCCAGCGCAACGCCCCCTGGATGCGCCCCACCCCGCACTACCGGGAGCCGATGCCCGCCGGGGCGTCCTGGCTCTTCGAGCACCTGCCGTACTACGCCCAGTGGTACCGGTTCTGGCTGTTCGCGCCGGGGCTGCACGGCATCCTGGAGGGCTGGATCGTCGACCACGACCACCCGCCCACCGAACGGGCCGTGTCCGCCCGCAACGAGCAGCTCCGGGCGGCGCTGCTGGCCTCGATGGAGGCCCAGCTGGCCGACGCGCCCGAGCTGCGCGAACTGGTCGTCCCGAACTACCCGGTGGGCGCCAAGCGGGTGCTCCGCGACGACGGGCGCTGGCTGGCCGCGCTGCGGCGGGACGACGTCCGGCTGGTGACGGCGCCGCTGGAGCGGGTCACCGCGGGCGGACTCGTCGCGGGCGGGGAGCGGCTGGACGTCGACGTCATCGTGTACGCCACCGGCTTCGAGGCCTCCGACTTCCTGGCGCCGATGCGGATCACCGGCCGCGGCGGGCTGGACCTGCGGGAGGCCTGGCGGGGCGGAGCGCGGGCCTACCTCGGCATCACCGTGCCGGAGTTCCCCAACCTGTTCTGCCTGTACGGGCCGAACACCAACCTGGTCGGCCAGGGCGGGAGCATCGTCTACTTCTCCGAGTGCGCCGTCGGGTACGTGCTCGACGCGATCCGGCTGCTGCTGGCGAGCGGGCGCGACGCCCTCACCGTCCGGGCCGACGTCCACGACGGGTACAACGCGTGGGTCGACGGCGCGAACGCCGAGCGCTCCTGGGGCTGGACCGGGGTGGCCGGTTGGTACAACGAGGGCGGCCGCTCCGCCGTCAACTGGCCCTTCTCGGCCCAGGAGTACTGGGCGCGCACCCGGGCGGTCGACCCGGCCGACTACGAGCCGCGGTGACCGCCGCACCCGGTCCGACCGCACCCGGTCCGACCGCACCTGGTCCGACCGCACCGGGCCCCGCCGAACCACCACCCACCGCGAGGGAAGGGAACGCCATGCAGGACACCCCGGAGCGGCGGCTCGCCGCCGCCCGCTCGATCGCCCGGCAGGCCGGCGAGCTGGCCGAGGAGACGGACCGGGCCCGCCGGATCGGCCCCGACGCCGTGAAGGCGATCGCCGAGGCCGGCTTCATGCGGCACTTCACGCCGGTGCGGTTCGGCGGCCGGGCCGGCGGCTTCGGCGAACTCCTGGACACCGTGCCGGTGATCGGCGCGGCCTGCCCGGCGACGGCCTGGTGCGCCTCGCTGTTCGCCGGCTCCCCGCGCTTCCTGTCGTTCTTCCCGGAGGAGGGGCAGGCGCAGGTCTGGGCCGACGGGCCGGACGCGGCGGTGATCGCCTCCGTCATCCCGTTCGGCGAGGCCGTCCCGGAGGGCGACGGCCTGCGGGTGACCGGTCGCTGGCCCTACATGAGCGGCATCGACCACGCGGACTGGGTCATCGTCTGCGCGAAGGTGCCGGCGGCCGACGGCGGACAGCGGCTGCTGCTGACCGTGGTGCCGCGCTCGCAGTGCCGCGTCGAGGACACCTGGTCGAGCGTCGGCATGCGGGGCACCGGGAGCAACACCGCCGTGCTGGAGGACGTGTTCGTGCCGGCGGCCCGGATCGCCGACCGGGCCGCCGCCTTCGCCGGCCGCCCCGCCGACCCGGCGGCGGTGCCCCCGGTGGCCGGGCTGGCGCCGCTGCCCGCCGTGAACGGCCTCACCTTCGTGGCGCCCGCACTCGGCGCCGCCCGGGGCACCCTCGCCCTGGTGACCGAGGCGCTCGGCGGCCGCAGCCGGGCCGCCGCCGTACCCGGCATCCCCGGCGCGGCCGGCAACCAGGCCAGTTACGACATGCTGCTGGCCCGCTCCGCCGCCGAGATCGACGCGGCCGGGCTGCTGCTCGGCCGGGTCGCCGAACTCGCCGACGCGGACCGGGCCCCGACCCCGGCCGAGACCGCCCGCAACGTCCGGGACAGCGCCTTCGTCGTGGACACCCTCGTCACCGCCGTCAACCGGCTCTACCGCGCGGCCGGCACCAGCGGCCAGGTCGCCGACGGGCCGCTCCAGCGGCTGTGGCGGGACGTCAACGCCATCGCGACCCACCAGGCGCTCCAGTTCGAGCCCGCCGCCCGGCTGTTCGCGCAGACCCGCTGAACGCCGCCGGACCGCACACCCCCTGAACCACCGGACCACCCGGACCACCCGGACCACCCGGACCACCCGGACCACCCGGACCACCCGGACCACCGAGGAGCAGCCGTGACCACCACCCCCTCCCCCGAGCTCATCCTGCAGATCGGCCTGGGCTTCGAGTCGTCGAAGACCCTGTTGAGCGCCGTCGAGCTCGGGGTCTTCACCGAACTGGCCAAGGCCCCCGCCGACGGCGACACGCTGGGCGCCCGGCTGGGCCTGCACCCGCGCGGCACCCGGGACTTCCTGGACACCCTGGTGGCGCTGGGCCTCCTCCTGCGCGAGGACGGCGTCTACCGCAACACCCCGGACACCGACGCCTTCCTGGACCGCGCGAAGCCGGAGTACCTGCACCACGGCAGCCTGCTGGAGATGGCCAACGGCCGGCTGTTCGGCATCTGGAACAACCTGACCGACTCGCTGCGCACCGGCAAGCCGCACGACGAGTCGCGCGACAGCGAGCTGGACACCTACGACGCCCTCTACGCGGACCCGGTGCGGCTCAAGCAGTTCCTGGCGTCGATGACCGGCATCAGCCACGTCGCCAACACCCGGATCGCCACCCAGGTGAACTGGTCGGACTACCAGGTGCTCGCCGACATGGGCACCGCCCAGGGCGACCTCGCCGTCCAGGTGCTCAAGGCCAACCCGCACCTCACCGGCACCGGCTTCGACCTGCCGCAGTCCCGCCCGGTCTTCGAGGAGTACGCGGCGGAGCACGGGCTGGGCGACCGGCTGGCCTTCACCGGCGGGGACTTCTTCGCCGACCCCTTCCCGAAGGCCGACGTCATCACCTTCGGCCACATCCTGCACAACTGGGATCTGGAGAAGAAGAAGGTCCTGCTGCGGAAGGCGTGGGAAGCTCTTCCGGAGGGCGGCGCGGTGGTCGTCTACGACTCGCTGATCGACGACGACCGGTCGCAGAACGCGTTCGCCCTGCTGATGAGCCTGACCATGCTGGCGGTCACCGAGGGCGGCTTCGGCTACACCGCCGCCGAGTGCACCGCGTGGATGACCGAGGCCGGGTTCTCCCGGACCTGGACCGAGCACCTGGTCGGTCCGGACTCGATCGTCGTCGGAATCAAGTGACCGGGTCCTGGGGACCGGGGAGGGGAAGCACATGAGCACCGAGGGAGCCGCCGGCCCGACGGCCGACGCCGGTCTGAAGGCCAACAAGGAGCTCGTCACCGGGTTCATCGACGCCTTCTACAACGACAAGGACTGGGACCGGGCGCGGGAGCTGCTCGCCGAGGACTTCGTCAACCACCACCACGGCGTCGGCGTCGGCCGGGACCGCACCGTCGAGACCTTCCGGGAGCAGGCGGGCATCCCGTTCCCGCAGTTCTCGCTGACGATCGTGCGCATCATCGCCGAGGGCGACCAGGTCTGGACGCACAACGTCGTGCGGGTCGCCCCCGGAGCGCCGCCGGTGATCACCGCCGACCTGTGGCGGATCGCGGACGGCCGGCTGGCCGAGCACTGGGACGTCGCGCAGGCCGTGCCCGCCGGGGCGGACCTGGACGAGCTGATCGCGGACGCCCCGTGACGTCAGCGGCCATGCGCGCGGTCACGCAACGCCGCTTCGGCGGGCCCGAGGTGCTGGAGCCGGCGGAGCGGGCGCGGCCGCGGCTGCGGGTGAACGAGGTGCTGGTGCGGGTCAGGGCGGCCGGGGTGAACCCGATCGACGCCCTGGTCCGCTCCGGCGGCGTGCCGTTCCTCGGCGAGCCGCCGTTCGTCCTCGGCTGGGACGTCTCCGGCGTGGTCGAGGCGGTCAGCCCCGGGGTGACGCGGTTCGCGGTCGGCGACGAGGTGTGCGGCATGCCGCTGATACCGCGCGAGGCCGGCTGCTACGCGGAGTACGTCGCCGCCCCGGCACGGCAGTTGGTGCGCAAGCCGGCGGCGCTCGACCACCAGCAGGCGGCCGGGCTGTCGCTCGCCGGCCTCACCGCCTGGCAGGCGCTGGTGGACGCGGCCGGGGTGGGCCGCGGGGACCGGGTCCTGGTGCACGGGGGCGGCGGTGGCGTCGGCCACCTGGCCGTCCAGATCGCCAAGGCCCGCGGCGCGGAGGTGATCGCCACGGCGAGCGCGGCCAAGCAGGCGTTCGTGGCCGGGCTCGGCGCCGACCAGGTCGTCGACTACCGGGCGGCGGACTTCACCACCGAGGTGAAGGACGCCGACGTGGTGCTCGACACCGTGGGCGGGGACACCGCCGTGCGCTCGCTGGACGTGCTGCGCCCGGGCGGCCGGCTGGTCACCGTGGTGGAGCTGCACGACGCGGCGCTCCCGGCCGGAGCGGCCGGGCGCGGGCTGGAGTTCAGCGCGGTGACCGCCGAACCCGACCACGTCGGGCTGGGCGCCCTCGCCGCGCTGGCCGAGGAGGGCCGGCTGCGGGTGCACGTCGACCGGGTGTTCCCGCTGGCCGAGGCCGCGCGGGCGCACCGGCTGATCGAGTCCGGCTCGACGACGGGCAAGCTCGTGCTGACCGTCTGAGCGTCTGACGGTCCGAGCGGCCGAACTGAACGCGGGGGGGGGGGGGGGGGGGGCGCCCCCCCCCCCGGGGGGGGGGTCCTCCGAGAGGGGC
>NZ_JBHYGR010000106.1:20654-24456 GCF_042738155.1 Kitasatospora sp. NPDC059088
TTTGTGTCTTGAGGGGGGCTCGTTTTTTTTAATCAGCGAGAGATGCGGGGGGTGCGGTGCAGGCGGCACCCCCCCCCCTCGGCGTCAGTTCACCAGCGACAGCGCCGGGGGGAAGCCGGCCGCGATGGCGAGGGCGGCGGCCTCCCCGCGCGAGTCGGCGTTGAGCTTCTTGAGGATCCGGGCCACGTGGAACTTGACGGTGTGCTCGCTGATGCCGAGCTGGTTGGCGATCACCCGGTTCCGGTGCCCCTGCACCAGGTGCTGCAGCACCTCCAGTTCGCGCGGGTTGAGCCCGGTCAGCGGGTCCTCGCGGGGCCGGTCGCGGTCGGGCACGGTGAGCGGCAGCCGCATCGTCACGGAGGTGCCCCACTGCGGGACGGAGTCCACCTCCAACTCGCCGCCCATGGCGGCGATCCGGTCCTTGAGCCGGTGCACGGCCAGCGCCTCGGGCGCCAGCCGGCCGGGGCCGTCGTCGCGGACGGTCGCGCGCAGCTCGGCCCCGCCGGCCTCCCAGCCGACCCGGACCCGGGTGACCCCGCCCTGCTCCATGGTGGTCAGCACGATGCCGCGCACCGCGGCCCGGAGCGTGCGGGCCACGTTCGACGGGACCAGGCGCTCCGGCGGGGTGGGCGGGGCGTACTCCAGGGTCAGTCCGCTGTAGCGGGAGAGCGCGCCGAGCATGGCGGTGAGCCGGCCGAAGGCGTCCTCCAGGGTCTCCTCGTCGGGCAGCTGCTCGTCGCTGTGCGAGCCGCGCAGCTCGATGAGCGAGGCGACGGCCAGGTCGACGGCGGTGCGCCGGGCGGTGGCGTCGTCCAGGCTGCGGGAGCGGAGCACGCCGAGCAGGCCGGTGAGGGTGGCGGCGTGGGTCTCGGCGAGCTCGCTGGTGATGCGCAGGCGCTCGCTGCCGGCCCGCCAGGCACCGGACAGGTCGACCGGGACGGCTTCGGGCAGCAGGTCGACGACCCGGGCGGTGGCCAGCTCCCAGAGCCGGTCGACCAGGTCCACCACGGCGGGCTCGGGGGCCCGGTCGTCCACCGGGACGACGGCGAGCAGCGCCCCGGCCGATCCGTCGGGGGCGCAGGCCACGGCGAACACCGGGCGCGCCGCGCCGGCCAGCACGGCCCGGCCGGACCACGGCGAGCCGATCTCCACGTGGGTGGAGAGGGTGGCCATCTCGGCGGTGGTCACCTGCTCGGTGAGCGCCGGCTCGCCGGCCGTCCAGGCGGCGGACTTCGGGCAGTCGGCGGTCAGCATGGCCAGGGCCCGGTGCGGGACCAGGTCGGCGATGGTGCGGGAGAAGGTGGGGAGCACGTCCCTGAGCGGCGCGCGCAGCAGGGCCTTGGCCATGTCGAGGATCAGTCGCGGGTCGTCCGTCCGAAGGGGTGCCATGACCGCACGCTAGCCGGGAGACGGGCCCCGCGCACTGCTCCTTCGGGGAGGTCCCGCTAGCCGGAGGAGCAGTCCGGTGGTGGTGGCCGGTTCGCGGCGCCCCGCTCCAGGCCCGTCCGACCCAGGTTCGAGCGGCGCGCGCGACCGTCTCCACGTTGCGAGTCGCCGGCCGGCCGGCCGGAGCGAGCGGAGAGAGAGGGAGCCGACACATGGCACGAACCGACCGACCGGTGTCGATCGTCACCGGAGCCACCAGCGGCATGGGGCTGACCATCGCCGAGCGGCTCGGCGCCCTGAACCACCGGGTCTACCTGTGCGGGCGGCGCGAGGACGCGCTCGCGGAGACGGTGAAGACCCTGCGGGACAAGGGCCACGACGTGGACGGCAGTCCCTGCGACGTCACCTCGCCCGAGCAGGTGCAGTCCTTCGTCCGGGCCGCGGTCGACCGCTTCGGCACCGTCGACGTGCTGGTCAACAACGCCGGGCGGTCGGGCGGCGGGGTCACCGCCGAGATCCCGGACGAGCTCTGGTACGACGTCATCAACACCAACCTGAACAGCGTCTTCCTGATGACCAAGGCGGTGCTCACCCTCGGCGGCCTGCGGGGCAAGGACTGGGGGCGCATCGTCAACATCGCCTCCACCGGCGGCAAGCAGGGCGTCGTCCACGGCGCCCCGTACTCGGCCTCCAAGCACGGCGTGGTGGGCTTCACCAAGGCGCTCGGCCTGGAGCTGGCCGCCACCGGCATCACCGTGAACGCGGTCTGCCCCGGGTTCGTCGAGACGCCGATGGCGGAGCGGGTGCGCGAGCACTACGCGGACATCTGGCAGGTGCCGACCGAGGAGGTGTTCGAGCGGATCACCGCGCGGGTACCGATCCGGCGCTACGTCACCTCCGAGGAGGTCGCCGCGATGGTGGAGTACCTGGTCGGCGACGGAGCCGGCGCGACGACCGCCCAGGCGCTCAACGTCTGTGGCGGGCTGGGCAATTACTGAGCGGCACCGGACGAACGGGAAACACGGCATGGGCAGCAGTGCGGCGCACCGGGGTGAGGTGGCCCTCGTCACCGGGGCCAACAAGGGGATCGGCAAGGAGATCGCCCGTCGGCTCGCCCGGGAGGGCATGACGGTGTACCTGGGCGCCCGGGACGAGGAGCGCGGCCGGGCGGCGGAGGCCGAACTCCTCGCCCAGGGCCTCGACGCGCGGTTCGTCCGGCTGGACGTGACCGACCAGGCGCAGGTGGAGGCGGCGGCCGAGCGGATCCGGGCCGACGCGGACCGGCTCGACGTGCTCGTCAACAACGCCGGGATCGTGGTGGAGTGGGGGGTCCCGACGACCGGGATCGGTGCCGCGCAGATGCGCGAGGCCTTCGAGGTCAACGTCTTCGGGAACGTCGCCGTCACCCAGGCGTGCCTGCCGCTGCTGGAGCGCTCGCCGAACGGACGGGTCGTCAACCTGTCGAGCCCGCTGGGCTCGCTGACGCTGCTGACCGACCCGGAGAACCCGATCTCGACCCGCGGGCTGCTGCCGTACAGCTCGTCGAAGGCCGCGCTGAACGCCGTCACGGTCGTGTACGCCAACGCGCTGCGCGCGGCCGGGGTGCGGGTGAACGCGGCCAACCCCGGCCTGGTGGCCACCGACCTGAACGCGGACTCGCCGTTCAGCCGGGGCACCCGCGGCCCCGAGGAGGGCGCCGACGTACCGGTGTGGCTGGCGCTGACCGGGCCGGACGGGCCCACCGGGGGGTTCTACGGCAGCATGGCCGGCTCGCCCACCGAGTCGGTGCCCTGGTGAGCCCGGCCGGTCCGGCCGGGACCGTCGAGAGGATGAGGAGGACCGGATGAGTCCGGTACGCGAGGGCGTCAGCGCCGAACTGTACGCCGAGGTGCAGCAGTTCTACGCCCGTCAGATGCAGGCGCTGGACGGCGGCCGGTTCGCCGAGTACGCGGCGACCTTCACCGCGGACGGCACCTTCCAGCACACCCCCGGCACCGAGCCCGCGGTCGGGCCGGCCGGGGTGGAGAAGGAGCTGGAGGCGTTCCACGAGCGTTTCCGCGACGACCCGGTGCAGCGGCGGCACTACTTCAACCAGATCGTGCTGGAGCCGCTGGAGAACGGCGACCTCCGTTCGACGGTGTACGCGCTGATCGTCCGGGTGCGGCCGCAGGAGCGGCCGGAGGTCTGGCCGAGCTGCGTGGTGCACGACGTGGTCGCGGTGACGGAGCGGGGCATCCGGCTGCGGTCGCGGAGCATCTCGTACGACCAGCTGTCCTGACCGCCGGACGGACCGCCGTACGCGCCGCCGTCACGACGACCCACCCCCCCCCCCCCCCCCCGCGCCCGGCGGGGCGCGGGGGGGGGGGGCGGGGGCGGGCCCCCCCGGGGGCGGCCCCCCCCAGCGACGAATAAACAA
>NZ_JBHYGR010000106.1:24466-33660 GCF_042738155.1 Kitasatospora sp. NPDC059088
TTTTTTACCCCCCGCCCCCCGCCCCCCGCCCGGGGGCGCGCCCCCCCCCCCCCCCCCCCCCCCCCCCCCCCCCCCCCGCGGGGGGGGGGGGCGCGGGGCGGTTCGTCGTGGTGCGGTGCCGGTCGGTGCCGGCCGGGTGTCAGCCCGCCCGGCGGGTGACGAAGTCGTTCAGCGAGACCGTCATCTCCTTGCCGTTGCGCCGGTACTCGGCGCAGTAGCTGGTCGGGTAGTCGCCCGCCTGCTGGAAGGCCGCCGGCGTCTTGACCGGGGTGCAGACCTTGTCGCCGGGCTTGAGGTCGATGAGCCACTGGTAGGTGATCATCGGCTCGTAGAAGGTGATCCCGCCGTCGTAGTTCCCGTACAGGAACGCCTTGGTGAACGGCCGGCCGTGGAACTCCGGGCCGGTCCCGTCGATCAGGTGGTTGCCCATCTTGGCGACGACCGCGCCGAAGTCGGCGTAGTCCGGGGCGGTGTACTTCGCGGGCACGGGCTTGCGCGCGGTGGCGAAGTCGTCGCAGTCGGTCAGGCCGGGGCCGGCGCAGGGGCCGACCCGGATGGCGTCCCGGTCCTTGCGGCTCTGGATGTAGAAGTGGAAGTCGAAGTGCGGGGCGGTGTAGACGCCCTGCGGGTCGTGGCCCTCGGCGTTCCAGTTGACCAGCGCCCAGGTGAACGGGCCGGACTTCTTGGTGTACGTGCCGGGCAGCTCGAACGGGTAGCTCTGGTGGTGGATGCACTCGGTCGCGGGGTCGATCCGGCCGTCCCCGTTGACGTCGTAGCAGTCCTTGCGGTCCGTGGTGTGCGGCTCGGGCAGCCCGGTGAGCGCGGTGCGGTCGAAGACGAAGCCGAGGGCGGTCGGCCGGCCCTTGGAGAACTGCGCGTAGGTGCGCATCCTCCCGTTGCCGACCTTGACGGCCGGGCCGTACTCGGCGCACGGGCCCGCGTAGGCGCCGGCGGTGTCGAGCGCGGAGTCGGCCTCGGCGGAGCCGACGGTGTCGGTGGTCTCGCCGTCGAGGGTGGCCCGGCACACCTGGACGGCCTCGGCGCCCGAGGCGGCCGGCAGCACGGCGACGGTGCCGAGCAGTCCGCAGATCCCCGCGGCGATCCCCGCGGCGGTCAGCCAGGTGCGCTGGGTGCGTCTGTGCGACGGTGACATGGGGTGTTCCTTCCTGAGGGTGCGGCGGCGCCCGGGGCTGGCCCCGGTCGGGCCTGCCCCGGGCACCGCCGGGTGGTGGGGCGGGAGGGTCAGCGGGCCTCGGTCGTCGCACCGGCCGCGAAGGACAGGGTGCGCAGGCTGTTGCCGCCGAGGGCCTCGCGCAGGTGGGCCCGGGCGTCCGCGAGCGTGCTGCCCGGGCCGAGCACCGCCGGGACGGCCGCCGGGTCGACCGCGACGGTGTGCCGGGCCGTGGCGACCGGGCGGCCCCGGGCGTCGGTGCCGAAGGTCCACAGCCCGCTGTGGCCGAGCAGCAGGGCCGGCGGGGCGGACTGCTTGTAGGCGATCCACTCCGGCTCCTGGCAGACCCGCCAGGACGCGGTGCGGTGGGTGGCGCCGTCGGCGGTGCGGGTGACCATCTCCAGCCGCTGGACGCCGGGTTCGGGCTCCTCCAGGGCCACCTCGTCGACGTGCGGGAGGAGCTCGGCCCAGCGGTCGGCCCGGTCGACGAACGCGAAGGCCTCGGCCGCCCCGACGGTCAGCTCGACCTCGTCGGTGAAGCTGAACACCACCTCGTCCACCGGGTGCCCGAGCTCGGCGACCCGGGCCAGCGCGCCGAGTTCGGACGGGCTGTTGCGGTCCACGGCCCGGGTGATCCACTCGGCCTGCTCCGGGTCGTCGTCCACCGCGGTGAACGCGTGCCGGAGCACCACCTCGGTGTGCCCGCCGGGGAGTTCCAGGAACTCCCAGCTGCCGCCCATCGAGGCCACCGGCGCCCGGCTGACCTCCTGGCGGAAGTCGATCCGGCGGGTGACCGGGTCCAGCACGCGCCGGGAGGTCCAGTTGCTCACCGCGCCGTTGAGCACGGCCCAGATCCGGAACCGCTCCCGGTCGCCGGTGTGCTCCAGGTGCTGGACGTGCACGGTCGGGCCGAACACGGCCGGCCACCGGGTGACGTCCGCGACCAGCTCGTACAGGGCGGCCGGCGGCGCGGCGACGGTGCGCCGGTGCTCGGTGGTGCGGATCCGGTGGTTCGCTTCGCGTCCGTTCCCGGACGGGACTTCCTGCACGGTGCTCTCCTCGACTCGCCGGGCGGTGGTCAGCGGACGGCCGGGCGGGCGCCGTTGACCACGGCGAGCAGCGCGGCCGGGGTGTCGGCGTCGGCGAACGCGTCGCCCGGGAACGTGACGCCGAGCTCCCGCTCGATCCGGGAGGCGGTCTCCATCAGGGCCAGCGAGTCGTAGCCGAGGTCCTCGAACGGGGTGTCCAGGGTGTTCTCGTCGAGGACCGGGCCGTCGCCCTCGCCCGCGCAGGCCACCAGGATGCGGCGCAGGTCGGTGACGGTCATGGGAGTGGTCATGGGTCTCTCCTCGGAGGTGTGGTCGGGGGTGGTGCGGGCGCCGCTCAGCGGCCGGGGGCGGTGACGACCAGGGCCGCGTTGAAGCCGCGGTGGCCCCGGGCCAGCACCAGGGCGGCGCGCACCCGCAGCGGGCGGGCCTCGCCGCGCACCAGGTCCAGGCCGTACTCCTGCGGCACGTGGGTGGTGTGGGCGGTCGCCGGGACGACGCCGTCGCGGATCGACAGCAGGGCGAGCGCGGTGTCCACCGGGCCGCCGCCCGCCGCGAGCCGCCCGAACAGCGACTTGGGGGCGGTGACGGGTACGCCGTGCGGGCCGAAGACCGCGGTGATCGCCTCCGCCTCGGCCCGGTCGGCCGCCGGGCTGCCGGCCGCGTCGGCGAACACGACGTCGATGTCGGAGGGGAGCAACCCGGCGTCGGCGATGGCCAGTTCGGCCGCGCGCCGCAGCCCCGGAGGTCGGCCGGAGCCGGGCCGGGGGTCGAAGGTCGCCGCGTACCCGGCGAGTTCGCCGAGAACCCGCGGCGCCCCGCGCCGGGCGGCCGAACCGGCGTCCTCGATGACGAGCATGGCGCCGCCCTCACCGGGCAGGTGCCCGGAGGCGTCCCGGTCGAAGGGCAGGAACGCGCGGGTCGGGTCCGACACCGGGCTGGTCCGGCCGCCCGACAGCTGGGCGGCCCAGCCCCACGGGTCGAACGCGGAGTCCACGCCGCCGCTGAGCATCAGCGCGGTGCCCTGGCGGATGCCGCGCCGGGCGTGGCCGAGGGCGTCCAGCCCGCCCGCCTGCTCGCCGACCAGCGCCGCCGAGGGGCCGCGCATCTTGTGGCGGATGGAGATCTGGCCGGTGTTCACGGCGTAGAACCAGGCGAAGGACTCGTAGACGCTGACGAACTCCGGGCCCTGCTTCCACAGCTTCCGGAACTCGCGGTGGGTGAACTCGAAGCCGCCCTGGGCGGTCGAGGTGCAGACGCCCTGCGCGTAGTCGGACAGGCTGTCCGGATCCAACTCCGCGTCCGCCAGGGCCTGTTCGGCGGCGACCAGGGCGTAGCGGGAGGACACGTCGGTCTGCGGGAGCAGTCGGCCCGGCAGCAGGGCCGTCGCGTCGAAGTCGCGGATCTCACCGGCCAGCCGGGTCCGCAGGCCGGTGGTGTCCAGCCGGGTGAGTTCGCCGATGCCGTGCCGGCCGGCCAGCGTGGCGGCCCAGAAGGCCTCGGTGCCGAAGCCGTTGGGGGCCAGCACGGCGAGGCCGGTGACGACGGGGGCGGCGGTGGCGGCCGTGGCGGTGGTGGCGGCGGAGCCGGTGGCGGGGGTGGAGAGGGTGGCGGGGGTGCTCACGCGGCGGACTCCAGACGTCGCAGGACCATCGCGCTCTGGAATCCGCCGAAGCCGCTGCCCACGGTGAGGACGTTGTCCACCCGCAGCTCGCGTGCCGTCAGCGGGACGTAGTCCAGGTCGCACTCCGGGTCCGGGGTGTGCAGGTTCGCGGTCGGCGGGACGACGTTGTGCTCGATCGCCAGGACGGAGGCGGCGATCTCGATCGCGCCGATCGCCCCGAGCGAGTGCCCGATCATGGACTTGATCGAGCTCACCGGCACCTCGTAGGCGTGGGCTCCGAGGCTGCGCTTGAACGCCGCGGTCTCGTGCCGGTCGTTCTGCTTGGTGCCCGAGCCGTGCGCGTTGACGTAGTGCACGCCGGTCGGGTCGAGCCGGGCCTCGTCGAGGGCGAGCCGGATGGCCTCGGCCATCTCGCGGCCGTCCTTCTTCAAGCCCGTCATGTGGTACGCGTTGCAGCGGGTCGCGTAGCCGCCGACCTCGGCGTGGATGTGCGCGCCGCGGGCCAGGGCCGACTCCAGCGACTCCAGCACGAACATCGCGGAGCCCTCGGCCAGCACGAAGCCGTTGCGGGAGTCGTCGAACGGGCGGGAGGCGTGCTCGGGGTCGTCGTTGCGGGGCGTGGTGGCCTTGATGGCGTCGAAGCAGGCCACCACGATCGGCGACACCGGGGTGTCGGCGGCGCCGGCGAGCACCACGTCGGCGGAGCCCTCGCGGATCAGCTGGACGCCGTAGCCGACCGAGTCCAGACCGGAGGTGCAGCCGTCCGAGACCAGGGTGACCGGCCCCTCGGCGCCGACCTCCCAGGCGATCTCGGCCGGCATCGCGCCGGGGCTGAAGTAGTCGAACATGTGCGGGGACAGGTAGTCGTGGTCCACCTGCCAGTCCCGGCCGGCGCCGGACAGCACCAGGTACTCGCGCTCCAGGCTGGTCGCGGCGGCCACCGCGCTGCCGAGGCTCACGCCGATCCGGTGCGGGTCGAGCGAGGCGAAGTCCAGTCCGCTGTCGGCGACGGCCTCGCGGGTGCAGGCGACGGCGAACTGGGTCGCCCGGTCCATCCGGCGCAGCTCGCGCGCCCCCAGGCCCTCCAGCTGCGGGTCGAAGTCGACCTCGCCGGCGATCCGCGAGCGGAACGGGGCCGGGTCGAAGAAGGAGATGCGGCGGGTCGCGGTGCGGCCCTCGGACAGCAGGCTCCAGAACTCCTTGGTCCCGGTGCCGCCCGGTGCCCGCACCCCCATGCCGGTGATCACCACCCTTCGGGTCATCGTCCTGCTCCTTCACGGCCTCGATTGCTGCGGACCATGGACGGTCCTCCTTCCGAATGGGAACGGGCCCGGGGGCCCGTCTTCGGACCCGGGGGCCCTGGAACGGCAACAGCGTGCGAGCGGTGCCTCAAGCGGCACTCGAAGCGGCCTTGACGCCTGGTCAGGCCGAAGGTGCCGGTCCGGGCGCTGTGGCGGTCGTCGAGCCCGGCTCTAGCGGGGGCTGGGAGCTTGGCCGGGCCTGCGCCCGTCGCACGCCCCCGACATCCGTCCGACCACCCCGGGAGCCCGTCATGCCCGCCCAGGACCCCACGCTGGAGGAAGTCGCCGCGGGCGTCTTCGCGTACGTGCAGCCCGACGGCGGCTGGTGCCTGAACAACGCCGGGCTGGTCGCGACGGGGGACGGCGCGGTGCTGATCGACACCGCGGCCACCGAGGCCCGCGCCCGGGCCCTGCGCGCGGCCGTGCTGGGGGTCTGCGCGACGCCGCCGGGGCTGCTCGTCAACACCCACTCGCACGGCGACCACAGCTTCGGCAACGCGCTGTTCCCGGAGGCCGCGGTCGTCTCGCACGAGAACGCCCGGCGGGAGGCGCTCGCCGCCGGACTGCACCTGACCACGCTGTGGCCCGGCGTCTCCTGGGGCGACCTCACCGTGCGGGCCGCCGACCTCACCTTCGCCGGCCGGACCTCACTGCACCGCGGGGACGTACGGATCGAGCTGCTGCACTTCGGGACGGCGCACACCACCGGGGACACCGCCGTCTGGCTGCCCGACCACGGGGTGCTGCACACCGGGGACCTGGTGATGGCGGGCGTCACCCCGTTCTTCCCGATGGGCTCGCTGGCCGGCTCGCTGCGGGCCGTCGAGGAGCTGCGGGCGCTCGGCGCGAGGACCGTCGTGCCCGGGCACGGGCCGGTCGGCGGCCCCGAACTCCTGGACGCCACCGAGGACTACCTGCACTACGTGCGGGACCTCGCGGCCGCGGGCCGCCGGGCCGGCCGCTCGCCGCGGGAGACGGCCGCCGCGCACGGCCCCGGGCCGTTCGCGGCGCTGCTCGACGCGGAGCGCCTGCTGCCGAACCTGCACCGCGCCTACCTGGAGGACGCCGACCCCGGCTCGGAGAGCGCCGTGGACATGGGCGCGCTCTTCGCCGAGATGGTGGAGTACTGCGGCGGACTGCCGGCCTGCCACGCCTGACGGGCCCCGGCCGCGCTCCGCCACCCCGGCAGGTATGCGTGACATGAGCTCAACTATCCTGCTGCCATGGGACCTTTGAAGCCTGATGTAGCGCAGTTGGTGATCGGACTCGTCTGCTTCTTCCTGATCTTCGGGATCCTCGGGGCGGTGCTGCTGCCGCGGATCGAGAAGGTGCTGGGGGAGCGGCGGGACGCCACCGAGGGGGGTGTCGAGCGGGCCGAGGAGGCGCGGGCGGAGGCCCAGCGGATATATGAGGAGTTCCAGGCGGAACTCCTCGCCGCGCGGCACGAGGCGGCGGCGATCCGGCAGACCGCCACCGAGGAGGGGGCGGCGCTGATCGCGCGGCTGCGGGCCGAGGGGCAGGCGCTGCGGGACGGGATGCTGGCCGAGGCGCAGGTGCAGCTGGCGGCGGACCGGGTGCTGGCCGAGGCCGAGCTGCGGGAGGACGTGATCCGGCTGGCCGGGGAGCTGGCGGGGCGGGTGATCGGCGAGCCGGTCGCCGAGCTGCCGCGGACCCGGGCGATCGCCGACGAGTTCTTCGCCGCGCAGGACGCCGGGGCCGGCGCCCGGGCCTGACGCACCTCACGGACTTCCCCGCCGAACGGCCCGGGCCCCCGCTGCGCATGCGTACGCCCGGGCGCGGGGCCGTGCGTAAACGGGGATTTCAGTATGTACCGGCCCTGCGCACGCGTGGTCGAATGACCGGGTAGTCGCTGGTGCCGGGGGCAGGCGGCCGGCCCGGGCGGGGTACCGGAAATCCCGGGGCATCCCTTCGCGCACGGGCCGGAAATACCTCGTCCTGACAGAACCTGGCAGACCGAGGAAAAAGAGGTAACCGTGGCCGAGCATTTCCTTTCCGCCTATCTCACGCCGCCGGGGCCGGGTGCGGTCTTCTCGGTCCGGCACGACCAGAACGTCGCGCTGTGGCGCCGGGACGGGGCGGACGTCGAACTCGTCCGGGTCTGGGAACTGGAGCGGGTCAGCGGGCAGAAGCACCATTTCTGGCCGCTGTACACCGAGGGCCGCTCGGCGGCCTTCCTGTCGGCGCTGCTCGCCGAGGAGGGGCTGACCCTCGACGACGTCACCGCCACCTGGGGCACGCCCGGCCTGCCCAAGGCGCAGCCGGTGCCGAAGCCGGCCGGGGCGGAGGACTTCCCGCTGCACAGCCTGGCGCACCTGTTCAGCGGCGTGCTGCGGGACGTCCCGCTGTTCCGCGAGGGGCAGATCGTCGGCCTGGCGATCGACGCGCTGCCCGACTACGCCCAGGAGAGCCGCCCCAACCCGTACTGGTACGCGGGCTGCGTGGTGAAGCAGGGCCGGATCACCTTCGAGCCGGTGGAGTCCCCCGGGCCGCTGTACACCGCGGCCGAGACGGTGTTCGGGCTGGAGCCGGGCTCGCTGATGGCGCTCGCCTCCGCCTCGACGGCCGCGATCGAGTTCGACGCCGAGGCCGCGATCGCCGGCGTCACCTTCTTCGGCGGCTCGGCGACCCAGCCCTGGAAGGCCGCCCACGACCTGGTGCGCTCGGTGGTGGACGCGGCCGAGGAGCAGCTCGCCGACGCGGAGCTGGACGACTCGCTCAGCCGTGAGGACCACCTGCGCAGCGCCGTGATGAAGGTGATCCAGCGCTGCTGCGAGGGCGTCGCGATCCGCAACGTGGAGCGGCTGCTGGAGGTCGGCGGCATCCGCGCCGAGGACACCCACCTGGCCACCACCGGCGGCTACGCGCTCAACTGCCCCACCAACACCCTGCTGATGGACCGCTTCGGCTTCCGCGGCCTGGTCACCCCGCCGTGCGCCAACGACTCCGGCCAGGGCATCGGCCTGGGCCTGCTCGGCCTGTACGGGGCCGGCGCGCTCGACGGCGCCGGGCTGCGGATCACCTCCCCGTACTACGGCCGGGACGTCCTGGACACCGAGGAGGCGCTGGCCGAGTTCGCGCCGTGGATCGTCTCGGTGACGGACTTCGAGGACGAGCGCTTCGTCGCCGACGTCTCGGACGGCGTGGTCGCCTGGGTGGACGGCCGGGCCGAGCTCGGTCCGCGCGCGCTGGGCCACCGCAGCCTGCTCGGCGACCCGCGGTCGCCGAAGGTCAAGGACCTGCTGAACGAGGTCAAGCGGCGCCAGTGGTGGCGGCCGGTCGCGCCGATGGTGATGGCCGAGCACGCGGGCGACTGGTTCGCCTCCGACCGCGAGTCGCCGTACATGCTGGAGGCCGTGCAGGTCCGGCCGCAGGTGCGGGAGCTGGTGCCCGCGATCGTCCACCTGGACGGCTCGGCCCGGCACCAGACCGTCACCGCGGCGTCCAACCCGCGGCTGCACCGGGCGCTGGACGCCTTCCGGGCCGCGACCGGGGTGCCGATCCTGTGCAACACCTCGCTCAACGACAAGGCCGAGGCGGTCGTCGACCAGGCCGCGCAGGCGCTCAACCTCTGTGTCCGCAAGGGCGTTCCGGTGCTCTACCTGAGCGGGCGGCGGGTCGAGCTGCGGGCCGAGCCGGTGCCGACCGCCGGGGTGCCGGCGCCGGTGGCCCCGACCGAGCCGCGGCCGCGCGCCCTGGAGCACTTCGCCGGGCAGGAGGCGGACCGCGACGCGCTGTGGCAGGGCTGGCTGGACGCCGGCTACACCGTCGAGGGCATGTACCACCTCTCGCGCAGCCACCAGCTGCGCGCCGAGCGGGAGTTGTCCACGCCGGAGCGGGTCAACCTGCTGGCGGCGTACCGGGCGAAGGTGGACCCGTCGTTCTCCGGGCTGGTGGACAACTTCGTCCGTACCCACGGGCCGGGCGGCTCCTTCGTCGACCCGTCCACGCTGACCGGGGCGTTCGGGGTGATCAACCCGCTGCGCAAGGGCCGCTGAGCCGTCGGGGAAAGGGTCGGGGGGTGGGGCTTTCGA